>JBAXGZ010000114.1:0-6618 GCA_037139155.1 Actinomycetes bacterium
GCAGCGATCGGTTCCGGAGTCGCAGCTCTCGTCATTATCGGCGGTGCGCTCTGGAGCGCGTGGCGACTCTTCCGCATCCGGCAATCAGGACTCGACACCCGCGCCCATGCAGCCGGCGCGCCCTCGCCACGACGCATAGCGGTCGCGAATGTGTTCATCGCGATCGGAACGCTCATTCTCAGCGCCGGAGGACTCCTCAATTCCGTCGTGAACGAAATGGACGGATTCGCGATTTCGCTTGTCGCAGGAATCTCAGTGATTTTCCTGGGGTTCCTGATCACCAGTTCAGGATCAGTGCCAAGTTTGCGTGTCGTGCACGAACCCGAGGCATGGCACGCTCCACTCACTGAAGTGGCCTAAGCCATTCGTGAGTGATCAGCGGGCGAGGATGAACAACTGCATCGCTGCGGCAAGAAGAATGATGAACAGCAGTGTGCCTACAGCGATGACAGTTCCGGGTCGCATGATGGTTCCTCAGCTTCGGCGTTGACCGAGTTGGACAGGGGTGATGATGCTCGGCAGTCGAGTCTCATCGAATTGTTCGATCGTGACCGCTGACGCTCCCGAAAGACCGAGTTCTTCTGCCGCTGACTGCTTGTCGAGGACAATGGTGACGAGGCCATAGGAGTCAACGATGAGCCCAAGTTCATTGGGGTCGAGTTCGGCGAACGTAGAAACCCGACGCGCGACTCGACTTCCGTCATCCATAACCAGACGAACCTGATCGTCGAAGTCGACGAGTTCGTCGGGATCGACGTTGAGCTGCGCGTTGCCGTAGTGATCGACCCACAACACTTCGGCGTGGAGACGACCTTCGTCTTCGCGAGTCAACGGAATCATCGCAGGGAACAGCGAGATTGGATCGATCGCCGGGCCGAGTTCGGCGAGATCGACACCGTTGCACAGGTGTGCAGCAGCCGGAGCAAACACGTCGCGCCCATCGAACGTTCCCGGCTCGGTCGTGAATCGGTACTCGGGGTTAACGATCTCAACAGCGCGATCAGCACCACCACACAACTGAACGACTGCAGCGAGCACACCATTATCGGGACCAACCAATACCGAGGAACCGCCGCCGATCTCGACGGCGATCGGACGGCGCGCCGTTCCTACCGTTGGGTCAATAACTGCAATCACGACACCAGGGGCGAGATAGTTCGCGGCCCGCACTAGCGCGAGGCCGCCTGCCCTCACGTCATAGCAAGGGATGTCGTGCGTGATGTCGATCACGCGGACATCGGGTGCGATCGATCGGATCACCGAATGGACAACACCGACGAATTCGTCGACGCGTCCATAGTCAGACAGGAAGGAAACGGTGTCGTAGCGAGGCATGGGAGCGTCACGTTACCGGCGGACCGGTGACGTCAGTCTTGTCCAAGCTCCCGCGACCGTTCGGTGGCGGCCGAGACAGCATCGAGGATTGCCGATCGGAATCCTCCGGATTCGAGTGCTCGGAGTCCAGCAGCAGTGGTTCCGCCGGGCGAGGTCACCTGGGCGCGCAGCGCAGCAGCAGCCTCATCGCTCGACTCAAGGAGGCTGGCCGAGCCGAGGAGTGTCTGCACCGCAAGCACCTCGGCCACGTCACGCGGCAGCCCAACGAGCACGCCGGCCTCGATCATGCTTTCGGCCATCACAAAGACATACGCGGGACCGGATCCGGAAAGTCCGGTGACGGCGTCGAGTTTGTCCTCGGAAACTCGGACAACAACACCGACTGCCTCGAGCACCGACGAGGCCCAGTCGAGGTCGGCCTCGGTGGCCGAGGAACCGGGAGCAATCGCCGCGGCACCAGCACGGACGACAGCGGGGGTATTGGGCATGGCACGGACGACGGCGATGCCATCGCCGAGAGCGCCCTGCAACGACGAGGTGGTGATACCTGCGGCGATCGACAGCACCCGTGTTGCGCCTGCGGCGGCGAGCGAACGACAGGTCTCGGCGACATCGCCGGGCTTCACTGCGATCACCGCACCCTCGGCCTCGACAATGGTGTCGGTCACAAGCACTCCGGGAAACAGAGCCGTCAACACGTCACGCCGGTCGGCGATGCGCTCCACGACGGCAAGTTCGCCCGGTTCGGCCCATCGGGCATCGAGCAACCCGCCAAGAAGAGCTTCGCCCATGCGTCCGCCGCCAACGATTTGAAGTCGAATCATGCTGAGACGCTAGCCAATGGCTCCGTCGACAAGGCCAAGGGTTCCGCCCGACCGTCGTGACCCGACACGATCTGCCGAACTCACACGGACTCACACGCACGTACACGCGCCTGCGACCCGAGCGATTCCGGGCCGATTGTTGTCCGGGTGGGCGATCTCACGCACTCACTTCCCCGATGAGTGGGCGCTCTCGGTCCACCCGGACCTCGGTGACTCTATGAACCAACGAACCGCTCGCACATGGGCCGAACGTTGGATTTTGAGCAACTGAAGAGCGACTGAAGAGCGACTGACGCGACGGACGAAGAGACGGCCGAACTCAGTCTTCAGCGAATCGGGAAGCGAATCCGATGCGCAATGCCGGTCGGAAGAACTGTTCGACATAGGCATACAGCGAACCGAGGATGCGATCGAGTTCACCTTCATCGATCGCATGAACCGGCAACGACCCAGCGAGGAATACCGCGTCTTCATCTCCGATGCAGAAGGCCATGCCCGTGATCTTTCGATTACGCCGCAGCAGGTGCTCGTAGAACTGGGCCTCGTTCTCTTCAGGAGCCGGGATCACATACGTCTCGAACTGCAAAGTCCGCTGCCGCAGTGTGAACCAAATCGTGAAGATGTCTTTGCTCTCGCCCAACACGCGCACGTACCAACGTCGTTCGGAAGGTTCTCCGCGCTCGACCGCTGCGACAATGGGATTCGTTTCGAGCTCGTGCGTAAGCCATGACGTGATCTGCAGTTCGATCTCGTCGAGTTGAGCTCCGTTTGCGATGCTGTCAGCCATGAGAACCTCTTAGTAACACGACACGAGCGCGCGAGAAGTGAGATCGGCATAGAGGCGTCGAAGTCGCGCCGCCGTCGTTGACCACGTATAGCGAGACGCGCTCGCAGCGGCAGCCAGCGACATCGACTCGGCGAATCGAGGGGAATCGAGGATGCTGCCGATTGCTGCGGCGAACTCACGAGGATCACGGTTGTCGATGAGCAGACCAGTAAGTCCATCGTCGACAAGGGTGAGAAGACCACCGACAGCCGCAGCGACGACCGGTGTTCCGCAGGCTGCAGCTTCGAGCGCGACCAAACCGAACGATTCCGAACGGCTCGGCACGATGCAAACATCGGCGGCGCGGTAATAGGTGGAAAGCAGATGATGAGGTTGCGGCGGAACGAACCGGACTCGATCGGCCAGGCCGAGGGCATCGACCAAAGAGGTTGCAGCGTCGAGTTCGCTTTTCCCTTCGACACCACTCGCACCGCCGACGACCAGCAACATCGCGTCTGGATGTGAGTCGGAAAGTTCGGCGAGGGCCGCGATAGCGACGGTGAGTCCCTTCAACGGCTGGATGCGGCCGACAAACAACAAAACCGGATGATCTCCTAAACCGAGTGCAAATCGCGCGCCGTACTTGTCACCGGGAGAGAAGAACGCGTGGTCAACACCAGGTGGGACAACTTCAATTCGACTCGGATCAGCGCCGTACAACTCGACGAGTTGGGTGACCTCCGCCGCGCAGTTCGCAAGAATCGCATCGGAACACGCAATGACTTCGGTCTCGGCCTGCACCCGACGAGCCGGTTCCTCGTCGCCTGTCTCAGCCTTCACTCGCGCAAGGGTGTGGAAAGTCGAGACCAAAGGCAGCGATAACTCATGTTTGAGCCGATGCCCGACGACACCCGACAGCCAGTAGTTCGCGTGGATCGCATCGGGACCACCGTCACGACGGAGATATCGAGCGACACCGTCGGTGAATTCATCGAGAACTTCGGGAAGGTCTTCCTTGGCGAGGTCGGTGGGGCCGGCATCGACATGCACTACCCGGAATCCCGGTTCGACATCGACGAACTCGGGCTGATCCTCGGCAGAGCGACGGGTATAGACCTCGGTCTTCACTCCCGCTTGCGCGAGCGCGCCGACGAGTTCGCGCACATACACATTCATCCCACCTGAGTCTCCGCTACCGGGTTGAGCGAGGGGGGAAGTGTGGAGCGAAAGCACCGCTAGGGATCGCATGACCCCTCCACGCTAGGGCGAGAACACCTCGATCAACACCTTTGACCGCCGCTGGCCCCGGTGCAAGGTTCGAATTCCGGCGCCAATGGACAGCTTCAGCCGATCCGGCCGAGATAGTTGCTCAGCATCAGACCCCAGACCGGCGCAACGACAAGCCAGGCATCAAGCCGGCGAAGAGCCGGGCCGGCGGTCTGCGCAGATGGAGCCAACGCCGACGCGAGCGGTGCACCAAGGGGCACCAGAGCCGCTACAAGCGCTCCGAACACCCATGCTGCACGGGTCTCGAACGGCCCGAGTTGGAAAACCGCTTCGGCGAAGGTCAACACAAGGACCGCAGCAATACCCGAAAGGGGACCTTCGAAAACGCTTCCCGCTTCCGAACCCATGAGGTAGTCGCCGATCTCATACGCGCTGATGAGCAACAACAAGACGACAAGGGCACCCATGTCGGTGCGACCGATGAGTACGACCGATCCCGCAGCGAGAGCAGGGATGACCACGACACGAAGACCGACGAGAAGATCGCTCGATGCCACTGCTTGACCGATGAATAAAACACCAACCGCAACCGCGATTCCGATACCAAACGCGAATGGACCCAGAAGCGCGAACAGCGGAACGATCGCCGCAGCGATGCCGAGAAACACAGGAGAGACGCGGCGATGATGCGCGGCCCATGCCCGCGAGGTTTGCATGGCCGAAACCGCAGCAAGGCTGGCAAACAGCACGGCGACGGCGATCGTGCCCAGTGCACATCCTGCGCAGGCGAGAATGAACCACAACACCCCGAGACGCGCGTGAGGTCCGTCGGGTTTCGGCACATAGGCCAAGCGACCGACCATCGTCGGCCTTGAGCGAGTGCCACTCATCGGAATCCTCCCGATACCGGAGGCAGCACTGCGACCTCGTCGGCATCGGTCACTGCCACGTCATCGGTCGCGGGTTCGCCATTGCACCACACGCGACTGTTTGCCACGACCTCACCGAAGGCTGGGCCATAGCGACGAACGGCCTCGGCGAGCACCTCGCCCACCGTCGAACCGGGGACGGTGTCACGTCCGGTTCCGGCGGCTTCGCGGGCTGACGCGAAAAGACGGAGAGAAGCCACGGTCGAAGGTTACGCGTATCCCACCTCACCCCGGTCTCGGTGGTCGGGTACCGTCACCCCGTGACCCGACTCCTCCTCGTCCGCCATGGCCAGTCCGAATGGAACGCCGTTGGTCGTTGGCAGGGCAAGGCCGATCCGGCGCTCACCGACTTCGGGCGACAACAGGCCTTCCATGCTGCCCAGCGAATTGGGTCGGTCGATGTCATCGTGTCTTCCCCCCTGATCCGTGCCTTCGAAACCGCGCAAATCATTAGTTCTCAGATCGGCGTTGGACCCATCGTGATTGATGCCGATCTCATGGAACGCGACGCCGGAGAATGGGAAGGGCTGACCCGAGCCGAGATCGAAGAGCAGTGGCCCCGGTACCTCGGTCTCGACAAATGGCCCCCGGGTTACGAATTGCACGATCAACTCCTTGAACGCACTCGGGCCGCGCTCGATCGGATTCATGCCAACTATGAAGGTGCCGACGTGCTGGTCCTCACCCATGGCGGTGTAATCGGAACCCTCGAAGTGCAGCATTCAGAACAGTGGCAACGAATGCCCAACCTCGGTGGCCGCGTCTTCACTCATCACGGCGATCGTCTCGAAATTGGCGAGCGCATGGTGCTCGTCGAAGATGACGAAATCACGATCCCCGATCAGATCTGAGTGCATCGGTGACCGAGCCCGAGCGATCAGGACTTCCGGTGGAGATCGTGACCTCCCGTCGCCGCCGCAAAACCGTTCAGGCCAGCATTGTCGACGGGGTCATCCGAGTGCAGGCGCCGGCATCGATGTCCAAGCGCGAGCTCGATGAACATGTGCAGTACCTCGTTGCCCGTCTCGAACGCCGCTTCCGCTCCGAATCGGTCGATCTCGAAGCACGAGCCAAACGACTGTCGAAACGTTTCTCGCTTCCGGTGGCGACATCAGTGGTGTGGGCAAACCAGCGCAGTCAATGGGGCTCGTGTACACCGACCACCGGAGAGATTCGGATCTCGAACCGTCTCGCCGCCTACCCGCCATGGGTGCTCGACTACGTCTTGGTTCATGAACTCGCCCATCTCGTCGAGGCCAACCACTCCCCTGCATTCAATGCACTTGTGAACACCTACCCGATGGCGGAGCGTGCTCGTGGATTCCTGATGGCGGTGTCGTTCGGTGAGACCGGTGTCGTCGACAACGACGACGTTGATTCCGACCACGACGTCGATGTCGTGGACGTCGTAGATATCGCGACTGCTTCTGATGATGGCGATGACGCCGATGACGCCGATGACGTCATCGATCATTGCGTTGCCGACGACTTCAGGCGCGAGCCGGAACCGCCGCCCACGCTTTTCTAGGGAACGATC
>JBAXGZ010000115.1:0-6557 GCA_037139155.1 Actinomycetes bacterium
GGAGTGTGGGTTGGCGCTCCGCAGTCGTCGCAACGTTGGAACCTCAAGACACCGGTTCGACAACCCTGCCAATACGGCTCGGAAATCGGACCGGGAACCGGAAGCGGAAGATCACCTGACTGGGCAACGAGAAGACTCATGGACGTTCCTTTCCGAGAAGCAGGACATCGGTAAACAGCGCACCCGAACCACCACCGGTGCACATCGCAACCTCAGCGTCACGAACTTGCATGGTGGCGCATTCGCCGCGCAGCTGTTGAACACCGCGAACAACCCGTTGGAACAATTGCACCGAGGCTCCACCGTGACTGAATGACATCGTTCCGCCATCGGTCGTAATTGGATGGCGCCCACCAGGTTCGATCACTCCGGAGAGGACGTAGTCACCGCCCTCGCCTTCGGCGCAGAAGCCATAGGCCTCAAACTGACGGATCAGTTCAAACGAAAATGGGTCATAGAACTCGCATACATCGACATCACTCGGACCGAGTCCCGCCACCGCGAATGCTTCCTCCGCAGCTCGGCGGCCGACATGACCAGCGATGAGATCGGGGCGGCGGTTTCCGCCGAGATCCCAGACCGGCGGGTGCTGATACGAGGGCCCGTAGTGGTCAGTGCCTCCTCCGAGTAAATGCACTGGCGTCTTCGCCGTATCAGCGGCTCGGTCGACAGTCGTGAGCACAAGAGCAGTGCCGCCTTCCGACGTCATCGCACAGTCGAGCAGGTGGAATGGGTCGGCGACCATCCGACTCTCAAGAATGTCGGCGGCAGTGAACGGGCCGCGTCCGAAGTACACGGCCTCGGGGTTGACGTGGCCGTTCATGCGGATTGTGGCCGCGACGTGGGCCATCGACTCGGGGGTGGTGCCATACATGTGCATGTGCCTGCGAGCCATGAGCGCGAATTCGGCGGCGGTAAACATTCCGTAGGCAGCGACGAACTCATTTGTCGGGCGAGTCCACGGCGCCGTGGAGGAGCGCTGTCGGTAACTTCCCGCCTCGCCGGTTGCGATGAGGACCGTGGTGGCCAACCCACACGCGATGGCCATGGCGCCCTCGATGATCGCCGGGATACCTAGAGGCGACATCGATCGCCACGCTGGACCAATTCGGCTCTGGTAGAGGAAATTGCTTGCGATACCACCAACCACACCATCGATATCTCGGGGCTCGAGTCCCGCGTCAGCAATCGCACCAAGCGCCGCTTCCAAGGCGATGCTTTGGGAGTCTTGGCCCTCAAGAACTCTTGCCTGTCTGGTGTTGAAGACGCCCACAACGGCGACGTCTCGGAACGGATGACCCACGATGTTGCCTCACTCCCCCATACGCCTCGTTCACAATGACCGCGGCGTGTACTCAACCTTCCTAGCATCGCACCTATGACACCGGCTCCCCGACCACTTGCGATCACTCTCAGCGACGGCACCATCCTTCAGGGTGATCTCTTCCTACCGGACGAAGACACCACGTCCTCGCCGGCACTCATTATGAGCCACGGCTTCTCGGCCACCCGAGCCATGGGCCTGCCATGGTTCGCGTGGCGGTTCGCCGATGCCGGCTACGTCGTTTATCTCTATGACCATCGAGGTCTCGGCGACTCCTCGGGCGAACCACGGAGCCTCATCGATCCTTGGTTGCAGACTCACGACATGTGGGAAGTGGTCGACCATCTGCGTCAGCGCTCTGAGGTCCACCCAGATCGAGTCGCGCTCTGGGGATCGAGTTTCAGCGGCGGAGAAGCCATCGTGCTAGGAGCTCTGCACCCCGAGGTGAAGGCAGTCATCGCCAACGTGCCATTTGCCGGTATCGGCGATCTCGCTCAGGACCCGACTCACGCCGAGCAGCGATTTATCGCCATGAGGGTCGCCTTCAGCAACACCACCCTTGATGTCGGACGCCAAGAAATTGGCCCGATGGCCGTGGTCCTTGACGACGGAATCGATGTCGCCGTTCTTCCCCAGCCCGAGTCATCACAATGGTTTCTCGCAAATGGTCCCAAGAACGGCTGGCACAACAGCGTGACCATTGCCACGACAACCACGCCACCATTCGATCCCGCGGCCTGCTCACCCGAACTCGATGGGACCGCCCTACTCATGATTGTTGCCACCAATGATGATGTCGCTTCGACCGCAGTTGCGCTTGATACCTATGCCCGAGCATCAGGCCCGAAAAGGCTCACAATGATCGAGGGTCATCACTTCAGCGCCTACGACGAACCGGCACGCGACGATGCATTCGACGCAATGGTCGACTTCCTCGACGAATTTCTCTGAACATCATGAGCACTCAACGAAGAGTGCGAGCACGAACTGCTCAGTCAACGACAACGTTGGGACGCGGGAGCCCCTGGGCTTCACAGAGTGCGTAATAGCCCGCAAGCGAACCAGCACCGTCGGTCACCGACTCAATGTTTCCATCGGCGTCGAGGTTGAGGTTGGCGCCGTACATGTGGAACCACACTTGAGTGTTGTCTTCGATGCACTGCAGTGTGTGCACAGAGCCAGCGGGCTCGTAGAGGAACGAACCGGCACGATTCACATAGTCATACTCTTTGTACTTCCATCCACCACTGACGGTGTAACCCCACACTGGACCAGTGTGTCGGTGGGTCTGAACCTCGAACCCTTTTTGGAAGATGTTCTCGACAATCCAGAGACCTTCTTCGATCTTCACCTGCAGCACGCGGAGCTTGTTGCCCCCGCCGATTTCGACCCACGGGAGATCGTCGGCTCCCATGTGAACAGCCTCGGGCGCATCTGAACTGATGAGTGTCATAACGGCTCTCCCCTTACGAAGTCTTGGTCGAATGATAGGCGGTCAGCGCATGCCACGGACGAGTCGGCCCGGACGTTCTCCGGTATCGCAATCGTCCTTCCGAGTGATGGTGCCGGCGACGACCGTGTAGCGATAGCCGGTCGCCTTCTGGATGAGTCGATGTCCTCCAGCAGGAAGGTCATGAACCAATTCCGGGTGGAGCAGCTGCAGATTTTCGAGGTCGATCACGTTGAGATCGGCTTTCTTGCCCACCTCGAGCGAACCTCGATCGCCAAGGCCGTAGACGGCGGCGGTCTCCGAGGTCTGCATACGCACGGCTGCCTCGAGTGAAAGACGAGGGCCCCTCGAACGGTCTCGGACCCAATGAGTGAGCATCACCGTTGGCATGCAGGCGTCGACCAGAAGATTGCAGTGAGCTCCCGCATCGGAAACACCAAGCACGGAAGCGGGATGGGTGATCATGTCGTAGACGCCATCGAGTGCGGCATTGGCGTAGTTATTGATCCCGGCAACGAGCAATGCCCGGCCATCACGATCAAGCATCCGGTCGTACATCATGTCCATGTCGCTCACACCAGCCGCAGCAGCGAGGCCAGCAATGCTTTCATCAGGACCTGGTTCCTGATCAATGACATCACCCATTGGGAAGATGATCGAAGCGCCGTTCTGAGCGAAGGTGGAAATTCCTTCGTACAACTCACCGCTCGGTGGGAGGTCCTCTTCAGCGAGGATCTCAGCTTTCACCGTGGGGTTGCGTAGCAACGAGACCAACACATCGAGATCGCCACCGGCCTGTTCACTGAGGCGCCGAAAGGTGGGCCGCCGAGCAAATGCGTGCGACGAGGTAAGGCCAACCAAAAGGCCTTGGCTCTTGGCCGAAACTTGGGGGATCACGGAGGCACCGTCAGCGCGCGCCTCGAGCGCGAGGTCAAGAACCTCTCGATAGAGACCGATGTTGCTAGGTATCTGATTCAGGATCATGAGAACCGGAATTGAGAACTCGGCGGACATGCGCCGCATCCAGTCGAACTCCTTGATGAGCATCTCGGGATCAGAGCTGACCACGCCGAGCGGAGAGACTTCGAACACAGGACGGCCAAACTGATGCAACGCTGCGGCGATAGGCCACAACTCTTCGGCGTCAGCATGAGTGCCGGGTACATAGGTTCCGTCGGGAGCCTGATGAGCATGAGTGCGCGACGTCGAGAATCCGAGTGCCCCTGCTTCAAGTGCCTCGGTGACCAATGCGGCCATCTGAGCAGCATCTTCCGCGGTGGCGGGGCTATCGCCCACGGCCCTGTCGCCCATGACCCACACGCGAAGCGCACCATGCGTGATCTGCGTCGCAACATCCATCGACCACTGACGCTTATCAAGCGAATCGAGATACTCGGGATAGGTTGTCCAGTCCCATGACATCCCCTCGGTAAGCGCAATTCCGGGGATGTCCTCTACCCCTTCCATCAAATGAACTAGTTGTTCGCGTCGCTCAGGGGCAACGGGAGCGAAACCGACACCGCAGTTACCGGCGACGATCGTGGTGACTCCGTGTGAGACCGACGGCTCGAGGATCTCATCCCACGTGATCTGTCCGTCGAAGTGGGTATGGATATCGACAAATCCTGGAGTTACGACGAGTCCAGTGGCGTCAATTTCCCGCAGCGTTTCCCCGACCACCGTGCCGCCCACCTGTGTGAGGACGCCGTCGCGGATCGAGATGTCACCAACAAATCGAGAACGCCCTGTTCCGTCGACAATGATCCCATTGCGGACGACGAGATCGTGGGTCGTCATCGGTTTGCTCCAACTTCAACGATGCAACCTGGGCCTGTGGTCAGAACTTGTTGCTGGTCATCGAGACGAATTGGTGTTCCGTTTACGAGAACGTGACGAACACCAACGGGTTGGTCGGCAGTGAGACGCTCGGAATCTGCGGGGAAATCGGCGACCCGGCGTAGGGGTCCGGGAGCAACCGTGGAGGGATCGAAGACCACGACATCGGCCCATGCTCCGGCGCGTAGTTCTCCTCGATCAACAAGGTGAAATAAATCGGCTTGCGATTTCGTAAGGCGATGCACTGCTGCTTCAAGAGACATCACGTTTCGAGCACGCACCCAGTTACCAAGAAGATCGGTGGCCTGAGGTGCGTCACAAAGCTGGCTCACATGGGCTCCGGCGTCGGAGAGACCGAATGCACAATGCTCTTCTGAAATAAGGAACGCCACCTCATCAGGATCGTCGTTGGCGACAACGCACCGCACTCGCAACAGCAGGTCCGGTTCTTCAAGAGCAAGATCAAGTACGAGATCGAACGGATCACATTCGCGCTCAACTGCAAGATCAATCAGTCGGCGGCCCTCCAGAGATGGAGTGCTCGGACATTCGCTTATCTCGAAGGTTTCCCAACGGGGAACCATGAATGTCCCGCGCGACCATTCCTCACGAACGCGATCACGCCAGTTTCTATCGGCATAGGCAGTGCGACGATCGTCCAGACTCCCGGACATGAGCTCAGCGAAAACACCGTTGACATTGAACGTAAACGGTTCGGCCAATGACATTGCGAACGAAAGCGGACGAGGTGAAACCTGAGGCCACACGTTGGCCCCCCGCTCCCAACCGGCTCGATTGAGATCAACGAAGGCTCGATGCGACATCGATGGAGTACTCAATAGCGCGGTGATCGTGAACGGCGCACCTGATCTAATTTGGAGGTCATAGATATCGGAGAGCGGAAGAATCTCTCCCGGTGTTACTTCGACAACTCCTTTGCCAACTGCACCAACGCAATTGAACAACGCCTCGAGTTCCTTCCGGTCTGCGAATCGCGAAGGAATCGGCTTGCCATCAACGCCACGATGAGTTGGCGCGACGCTGGTGGCAAAACCAGCCGCACCCGCCTCCAATGCCTCAGTAAGCACAGCGACCATTTCGTCGATCTCTCGATCGGTCGCAGTCCTCTCGTAGGCATCGTCGCCCATGACAAAAAGCCGCAGTGCGGTATGGCCGATGTAGGCGGTGAAGTTCAGACCTAATGGCAAGTTTCCAACCGCTTCGAGATATTCGGGAAAGGTTGAGAAATTCCATGGGACCCCCGCAGCCAACGCGGCAACGTCCATGTCCTCCACATTTTCAAGCGTTCGAGCGATGAGATCGCGATGCTCGGGACGCGTGGGTGCGATTGAGAAGCCGCAATTACCCGCGATCACAGTGGTCACGCCATGGAAGCTCGAGGGAGTCAAGGACGGATCCCAGAACACCTGTGCGTCGTAGTGAGTGTGAATGTCGATGAATCCAGGGGCCACGATGCAACCCGATGCATCGAGCACAACGTCAGCCTCAAGGTCCGGAGCTATTTCTACGATTCGACCGTCGTCGATTCGAACATCGGACATGAAGCGTTCACGTCCGGTGCCGTCAATGACGGTTCCACCCTTAATCACATAGGAAGTCATAACAAGATCCTTTCATCTGGAAACAGTTCACCGAGGCTTAGACAGTGAGGCGCACTGGGAGTCGCTTCAGACCGTTGTTGAGATTTGATCGGATCCGTTCCGGCTCGCCGATGAGATCAATAGACGAAAATCGCTTCAGCAATTCTTCGAAAAAGATCCGTCCTTCAAGGCGGGCCAGATGGACTCCGAGACAGAAATGCTCACCAATTCCGAATGACAAATGCGGATTGGGTGAGCGAGTGATGTCGAACCGTTGGGGATCGTCGAAGACCTCTTCGTCCCTATTTGCCGAGGTGTAGTACATCGCCACCTTGTCTCCGGCCTT
>JBAXGZ010000116.1:0-6517 GCA_037139155.1 Actinomycetes bacterium
TCGTGCCCATGGCACATGCGTCGGACGGTCTGGGCTCGATCCGCATTCCCGCCGGCTTCACCGGGCTGGTGGGCCTGAAGGCCACCATCGGTCGCATCCCCCGCGGACCGTGGGCTGCGTACGGCAACCTCACCGTCACGGTGGGCTGCCTGTCGCGTTCGGTGCGCGACACGGCGCGCTGGTTCGACGTGTGCAACGGCTTCGACGCCCGCGACCCGCTCAGCCTGCCCCGTGTGGAGGGCTGGGAGGCCGGGCTTGGCACCCACCTGGAAGCGCTGCGCGGCAAGCGTGTCGCGTTCGCACCCACATGGCTACGCCATAGGGCGAAATCGGATGCTGAGAGTGTTGCTCATCGACCGGCAGATCCTCGGGTGCAGGGTCGCCGTAAATCGTTCCGCCGCTGGAGGCCACAACCACCTTGCGAGCTCCCGCAGCACGCGCGGCTTCGATCACGTTGAGGCCACCAATGACATTGACTTCGGCATCGAAGACTGGACGTTCGACCGACACACGCACATCGGCCTGAGCCGCAAGGTGGAAGACAACCTCCGGCGCAGCCGCAGCGACGGTCTCGGCGATCTCCGATGACCGAACGTCGAGTTCGACCATCGAGAATCGATCACCGGAGGCCCGTGCCCCCTCGAGGTTCGAGAGCCGACCAGTGGCAAGGTTGTCGATCACGGTGACGAAATGGCCCTCGGCGAGAAGCCGATCGACCAACGTCGACCCAATGAATCCTGCCCCGCCAGTTACAACTGCTCGCATTGTCAATCGCTTTCGGGGAGTCGAGTGCTCGAGAATTCAGAACGGGCCGCAACCTGCAGTCCAGCACCGATCACCGACAGTTCACGAATGACCGAGTCGGGACCGACCCACACTCGGTCGGCAATGATCGAATCGAGAATGTGAACACCGGGCCCAATGGTGACGTTGTTCATGAGAACTGAGTTGCGGATCACCGCACCATTACCAATGACGACGTCGGCTCCGAGAATCGAATTTTCGACGGTGGCCGAGGAATCAACTTCCGCCGAAGGGTTCAGCCCCGACTCCGATGAGCGGTGGCCATCGATCAGATCAAGCTGCGCACGGAGGTAGGTCGCTGGCGTTCCCGCGTCGATCCAGTACGCGTCACTGTGCAAGGCAAAGAGACCGCCGTCGGCAACCACGGAAGGAAACGTCGCCCGCTCAATTGAAACCCTGCGATCGGAGTCAATCCGATCGAGGATCGACGGTTCGAGGACGTATGTGCCGGCATTGATCCAATTCGTCGGAGCAGTACCCGGAGCGGGCTTCTCGACGAAGGCGATGACACGGCCGTCGTCGTCGATGGGAACAACGCCGTACCGAGATGGATCATCAACCGGAGTGAGAGCAATCGTTCCTTCGGCGCCATGACTCTTATGAAAGTTCCACAACTCGGTCACATTAAGATCGGTCAATACATCTCCATTGACCACGATGAACGTGTCGTCGATCTGAGCAGACTCCGCCGCGAATCGGACTGCTCCGGCAGTGTCGAGCGGTTCGGGTTCGACGGCGTAATAAAGCACCACGCCGGCGCAAATACCATCGGGATAGGCATCGATGAATGCATCGGGCCTATAGCCAAGAGAGAGAACAGCCTCGGTCACACCGTGCGAACCCAATCCAGCAACGACTCGCTCGATCATCGGAATACCCACGATGGGAAGCATCTGCTTGGGAACGTCTGCGGTGAGCGGTCGGAGTCGAGTCCCGAAACCGCCGACTAAAACAACAGCCCTCACTGGCCCGGTGCTGTCGTTGTCGGGACGGTGGTCGCGGTGGTTTCCGCCGCCCCTGAGGCAATTGTGGTTGCGGTCGGATCAGAGGACGGAGATGTCGGATCGACAGTGACGGTGGTCGGATCGACAGTGAGTTCCGGGGTGCTCGCTGGTTGGCGGGCGAGCACCACCAAGATCACGCCGACGACGATGGCGCCCGCGACGGCAAGGGGAAATGCCAAACGGCGCTTTGGGCGCTCCTCGACCTGACCGCTCTCTCGGGCCAATCGCGCTGCCTTTTTCGCCTGAGATGCTTTTCCCATAGTTGGGCAATGTTAGCGGTCGATTTGGACTTCTCGAAAAGACCTTCTGCCTCAGAGGGAGCGACGTCGTTCGATCAGTTCAGCAAAGAGGTTTTCGTAGGACTCGGCCACCGCAGCGGGCGATGCCCACTGCTCCACGAAAAGCCGTCCCGATGCGCCCATCTTGTCTGCAGCATCACGATTGTCCAGCACCTGAGCAAGGGCGGCGACAAAAGCACTCGGATCCTCCGGCGCAACGGCGATGCCGGCACCGGCTCGTTCAATGGTGCGCTCGACTTCGGTTCCCAAGTCGACACTGGCGACGATTGGTCGACCGGCGGCAAGGATCGAATACAACTTCGATGGAACACTCGACCACGCCAACCCGGCGCGCAATGGCACCACATGAACATCACCGGCGGCAAGCACTTCGGGCAGGCGCTCGATTGGTTGCATGTCGATGAAACGCACATTGAAAAGGTCGGCGGCATCGCGCTCTAGGTCGGGACGAGCCGAGCCGCCCCCGTTGATCACAAAGACGACCTCGGGACGAGTTTGCGCGAATCGGCGCGCCGCTTCAAGGACAAGATCAAGTGACTGCGAAAACCCGACATTCCCTGCATACATGACGACAGATTTTCCGAGAAGGCCATACTGCTCCCGATAGGAGTTCTCGCGAGCTGATGGACGAATTGCATTCGTGTCGACGAAATTCGGGATCACTCGAACCTTCGACGCCTGCTGTCGCGCAGCATCGTGTCCAAGCCCCGAAGTGATCTTGGCGCGAACATTTTCGGCGAGATCGTCAGAGAGCACTGTGACCGCATCGGACATTCGATAGCTCAGACGTTCGAGGAACTTCGCGCCCTTGATGACCTGATCACCGGTAAGCAGTCCAAGTTCCACCGCAACATCAGGAAAGACGTCCTGGATGTTAAATACCAATGGAGCGCGCCGAACCGTGGCCGCAATTCGCCCTGCCATTCCCAAGGTGAGCGGGGGCGACATCGCAAGAACTGCGTCCGGGCGCACCCGTCCAAATGATCCGACCATCGTGGCGAGGGCCGTGAATCCTCCGAACGCCAGGGCACGGGCCGGGATGTTGCGCTTATCGGTCGGGAAGGGATGCACACGACTGATTTGCCCCCACTCGGTCCGTTCAGAGCGGACGAGTTGGCCGTCCCAGCCTGGTTCGATTGCATGGCGCTGATACCACGGCAACGCGGTGACGACATGCAGTCGGTGGCCACGCTCAATCAGTTCGTTCGCGATCCGGGTCATGACGACACCGGTCGGCGCAACATCGGGATCGAAATGAGGACAAAGTACGAGGAGGTTCAACGGTCCTCATTGTAAATATCGTGGAGCGCGTCGGCAGACGCAGGCCAAGAGAACAGTCGACTCCGCCGAAATCCGTTGCGCGACAACTCGGCCCTTCGATCCGGACTATCGATCAGGTGGCCAACCGCATCAGCCCAACCTCTGACATCGAGGGGATCGACGAACTCTCCTGCGTCGGCAACGACATCGGGCAAGGCCCCGATACGACTTGCGACAATGGGACACCCTCGAGACATTGCTTCGAGCATCGGAACGCCGAAACCTTCATACGACGACGGGAAGGCCATGACGGCTGCGGAGCGGTACAAGAGATCGAGGTCCGATTCTGGAATTCGGCCAGTCCGAATCACCTTGGGGGACAAACCATAGGCATCGATGGTTGCAGTGAGGACATCCTCACTTGGTCCGGAACCACCCGTGAGGACCAGTCGCAGGTCTGGTCTGGTCTCGGAAAGTCGCGCAAAGGCCGCAACGAGCGTGATGTGGTTCTTATGGGGATAGGTAATCGCTGGATAGAGAATGAAGGGGCGATCAGTGAGTCCGAGAGCCGTAAGAAGTTCATCGCGGCGCACATGGTCGAACGCAGCCCCCGGATCGCTCACACCGCACGGGACGATCCGAAGAAGTGATCGATCGATTCCAACTCGAGTCACGACATCGTTGGCGACAAATTCGGAGAGACACAGCACTCGCTCGGCCTTTCGTACCGACCGAGGAGCGATCACTCGGATGTAGGTCCCTTTGATCAACCCAAATCGTTCCGGATTGGCGAGCGGCTGGAGATCGTGCATCGTGATCACGCCGGGAACACTTCGAAACGTGGGCATCGTGCCGCCGGCGTGATGAAGTACGTCGCAGTGATCCATTCGAGACCGAGCGGCGAGCCACGTGGACTCGACCAGCACACGGAGTAGCCGTGATGAACCCGAGATCGGCGCCACTCGCGTCGTAAAGCGATCCATCAGATCGGGGTAGGCGCCAACGAACCGCTGGTTCACGTACAGGATCACTTCTAGGTCGTCGAATCCGGAATCAGCGAAGGCCGAAAGCAAACGGACGCTGTACTCCTCGCTTCCACCGACCTCGCCGGGGACGAGCCAAAGGAGGTTCACTCCGATGCGGCGGGGAGCGCTCGTGTTCATGAACAGGCCTCGTCATACGCCGACTGCAGAGCGAGTGCGGTTCGCTCCCAGGTGAAGTGCGACATCGCTCGTTCCCAACCGGCCGTCGCGAGACGTTCACGCTCTGCGTCATCGGCAAGAAGTGCATCAATCGCAACACGGAGCGCATCGACATCGGAGGGATCGACAACCACACCGCATTCTCCGACAACCTCCTCGGTCGAAGTTCCAGCAGAGGTGATCACCGCCGTGCGTTGTGCCATCGCCTCAAGTACCGGAAGGCCAAACCCTTCCTGCCGACTTGGAAAGCAAAAGAGTTCGGCGTCGGTTTGGAGGGCAGCAAGGGTGAGGGAGTCCACGAAACCAACACTCAGCACCCTCGGACCGAGCTTTTCCAACAGCGAATCGAGCTGCTCGTTCCATCCTTGAGGGCCGGCCAGAACAAGCGTCACGTCACGATCGCGGAGCCCCTCAAACGCTGAGAGAAGGACAGGAAGGTTCTTGCGCGGTTCGATTGTCCCAGCCCAAAGGATGTAGCGCCCTCGAATACCCAGACGAGCGCGCGTACCTGCGATCAGTGATTCGTCGACGGGCTGAGAATCGATGCCCCACGGAACCAAACGAAGGCGATCAGGATCAAAGCCGTTGGAAAGGCAATCATCGATCGTCGACTGCGAGGGACAAATGACGATCCGCGCGTCTCGACGGGCGAGGTCGATGGCTCGATGGAAGAACGACACTCCGCGCCGAGTGAACTGCGTCGGATCACGGAGGAACGCAAGATCGTGCACGGTCACCACGATGGGAACGCTGGGTGGTGGCATTGCCATACCTGTGGCATGAATGACGTCGACCGGACCGGTCGCTCGTTCAACCGATGGTCGCCGTAGCCGATGCCACGACTCGTACATCGCAAGACGCGGAAGGGGTAGCTGTTCGACCTCGATCGGCGGGATCCACGCGCTCGCTGGAGAATGACGATGACGCGCGCTCACGCCAACAAGATCGAGATCGGTGAAGCGCTGCAGAGCTGAAACGCTGCCGAGGGCAGCCCGGGCTGTGCCGCCTGGGACGGCATGCCAGCACTGCTCGAGGGTGACGGCCACCCGACGACATCGCTCCATGGGCCTGCCAGTCTCCCACGGAGGCGACAAGGACCCCGGGCACACCGCCGACGGGGCCAGAGCGCATCGCAATGCTCACTAGTGTGAGGGCATGGAGTTTGTACCCGACGCCACCTTCTGGAACGACCGCAGGGTCCTCATTACGGGAGGTCGTGGATTCCTCGGACAAGCCGTTGTCGAACTCGTCCGCTCTCGGGGAGCCACACACATCTTCACGCCGTCGAGCGCCGACTACGACCTCAGAGACCGCGAGGCGGTGCGGCAGCTTTTCAGCGACACCCAGCCTGAGCTCGTGATCCATCTCGCTGCACGAGTAGGCGGTATCGGCGCCAATATGGAGCGACCCGCTGATCTCTATCTCGACAATCTGCTTATGGGCACCTACGTGCTCGACGAAGCTCGATTACAGGAGACCCCCAAGACCGTCATGGTGGGGACGATTTGTTCCTATCCGAAGTTCACACCTGTCCCCTTCTCCGAAGATTCGCTGTGGCAGGGCTATCCGGAAGAAACCAACGCGCCCTACGGGATCGCCAAGCTGGCCCAACTTGTCCAGATGCAGTCCAACCGGGCGCAATACGGGCAGGACGCCATTTACCTCATGCCCACGAACCTTTACGGCCCTCGCGACAAATTTCATCCCGCGGTGTCGCATGTGATTCCAGCCTTGATCAAGAAGGCCGTCGATGCCAAGGAATCGGGTGCGGAGTTCCTTGAAGTTTGGGGAACGGGCTCGGCCACTCGCGAGTTTCTCTATGTCGATGACGCGGCCGAAGGAATCGTCCTTGCCGCCGAGTTCTACAACGAGGGAGATCCCGTCAACCTCGGCGCCGACCGTGAACTCCCAATTCGTGATCTTGTGGAGATCATCGTGAACCTGGTGG
>JBAXGZ010000117.1:0-6347 GCA_037139155.1 Actinomycetes bacterium
GATGCCAGCGAAGACGATGACGGATTCACGATTGTTCCCGGTCCAACTACCTCTGCCTTGGTCCAGACCTACGACGATCATCGGATGGCCATGAGCATGGCCCTTGTCGGTTTCGCCCGACCAGGAATTTCGATCGCCGACCCCGACTGCGTCAACAAAACTTTTCCGACATACTTCGACACGATGGAAAAACTTCGCCCAGGAGGCGTGCTGTGACCGATCTTCCCGTGGTGATTGCGATTGATGGACCAGCTGGTTCGGGAAAGTCCACGGTGGCCAAAGCGGTTGCACAGCGACTCGGTCTTCAGTACCTCGATACTGGTGCGATGTATCGATCGGTTGCGTTTGCTGCCCTGCGAGGTGGTGTTGACCCCGAGGACGCCGAGGTCGTCGGCAACCTGGCACGCAATATGGAGCTCGGTCTCGAAGCAGATGGCGCCGTTGTGGTCGACGGAGTTGATGCCACCATCGAAATCCGCGGTCCGGAAGTCACCCGTGCTGTCAGCATCATCGCTGCCAATCCCGATGTTCGGAAAGAAATGCGCGCTCGTCAGCGGCAGTGGGTGGCCAAACGTGGGGGAGGGGTCATGGAAGGCCGGGACATTGGGACCGTTGTGTTCCCCGACGCCCGTTTGAAGGTCTATCTCGATGCCAGTCCCGAGGTCCGCGCCGCTCGGCGTTCAAAAGAGGTTTCCGATCTGTCCTACGAGACGGTCGCTACCGATCTGGCTCGTCGTGACGCTTTAGATCAGAACCGAACGCACGATCCGCTACGCACCGCGGCCGACGCAGTGATCATTGACACGAGCGCTCTCACTGTCGACCAGATTGTGGACGCGATCATGGGACATCTTTCATGAGTCGTCGGGAGATCTTTATTCCGGGTGGTCACGACAACGGCGAGGAGCTAACGCTTTCGCAGCGGGCGATGCACCATGCGGTTCGCCTTCTCCTCGAAGTCATCGCGCGGACCTACTTCCGTTTGGAAGTTCATGGGCGCGAGAACATACCGAAGAGCGGTCCGTTCATCATCTCGCCAATCCACCGGTCCTACCTCGACACTCCAGTCGTCGGAGCGGCGATTCACAGGCTCATGCGCTACATGGGCGCAGAGAAGATGTGGACCAATCGCCAATTGGGTTGGTTTCTTACCGCCATGGGTGGCTTTCCCGTTCAGCGCGGCTCGGCCGACCGGGAGGCGTTGAAGGCTGCGCTGCTCGTCGTCGAGCGCGGCGAGCCGTTGGTGATGTTCCCTGAAGGAACGCGTCAGTCCGGACCTGTCGTCAATGAAATGTTCGATGGTCCTGCATATATTTCATGCCGGACTGGAGTTCCAATTATCCCAGTTGGCTTGGGCGGTACTGAACGGGCAATGCCAAAAGGTCGCAAAATCATTCTTCCGGTGAAGATGGTTGTGGTTATCGGTGAGCCGCTATCACCACCACCAAAGAAAGAAAGTGGCCGAGTGTCACGTAACGGCGTGCGCGAGATGACGGCGCTTCTTGGCCAGCGCATTCAGGACCTGTTTGACGAAGCTCAACTCTTGGCGGGATCACCCAATTCGAAGTGAGTTCCGCGGATCCGAGCCAGCTGGCTCGAACAGGTGTTAGAGCGACATGCTCCCTGTGATCCGTCGCACCAGGGGCTCGAAGTGTTCTAGCGGCAGTGTGTCGTAGTCGGTGTCGAATGCGATTTGATCCCATTCATCCGCGAAGCGAGCAGCGAGTTCGAACTGTTCGGCCGTGAGATCGTTGCGATGCTGCTCTCGTGCGTCCGGATCAGCGCCAAAGTGTTGGTAGTAATGCTTGCCCTGGAAATCCTGATGCACGCGAATCATCTGATACACGTCGTTGCGTACGTAGGGCTTGATCATTTCCGCTGAGATCGCACCATGGTTGGAGACAGTGATGGCTTTGCCGACATCGTGCATGAGCGAAGCGAAGACAACCTCTTCGTCGGCACCCGCGCGCTCGGCCAGTGTTGCCGTCTGCAGGCAATGTGTGAGTTGATCGGCGTTGAATCCATCGGTGATCTCACCGAGTGACTCGAGGAGCATCAGCATCCGGTCGGCAACCCGACCCTGGTTCAATGCGTGCTGAGCACCGATATGGAGCCACTGCTCTTGGGTTGATTCATCCATCCGTGTGAAAGACGTAGCCATGGCCTAAGTCTGCCCGGTTTCGGACCCCCGGGTCGGAGATTCAGCCTGGGGCGCTCGAAAGCATCACGCCGAGGAGGACCGCGGCGAGGCCGGCCAAGAGCGAAACCGCCCCGCCCAGCGCAATGAGCGGCTTTGTCCGTGCCCCGGCATGAAAGGCGGCGGCGATTCCAGTAGCTGCCACCATGAGGAGCTTGACGCCCAACGTTGCGTTCCAGGCTGTACCCATGGACCCGGGCGACTCGGCCATCAGATTCCAGATGCCGGTCAGAAAGAGAACAGCAAACGCTGACCAAGCAATGGCGGAGAATCGTCTGGCGGCGGCCTTCGGCGCTTCGGGACCGATCGCTCGAAGGGTCGGAAGAAGACCAAGCAGAGTGAGTTGACCGCCGACCCAGACGGCGGCGGCGGTGATGTGGAGGAAGAGTCTGGCGGTCTCGACGGAGATCGGAAGCATGAGGGTCCCGGCTTAGGCCAAGGAGGCAAGGACGTCACTGGCGTGCAGCGAGCGATCCTGCGTTGGGAGACGACTTTCGACTGGTCCACCGAAAACAAAAGTCGCTGCAGCGTCGATAGTACTGATGAGATCTCGGAGGTTTCGAGGAGGGGGAAAGTACTCGTCCTCTTCAGTCACCTGCACTATCTCGACGCCATCAACTGGGGCGATTCTCGCGATCACCGCCTCGACGAGTTCTTCCGGTGCTGAGGCCCCTGCGGTGACTCCCACGATTCCGCGGAGATCATCGGGGAGTTCCTCGGCCTCGTTCACTCGGTACACGCGCTCGCATCCCGCCTGGCGGGCGAGGCTCTCAAGGGCAACGGTATTTGAGGAGTTTGCTGAACCAATAACGACGACGGCGTCGCAGCGATGAGCAATTTCGAGAAGAGCTGATTGCCGGTTTGTGGTTGCGAAGCAGAGATCAGATCGCCCGGGTACCCACATATCGGGGAAGCGCTCTTGGGTGGCTCCGAGAACATCGGCCCATTCTCGATGGCTGAGCGTTGTCTGGGCGAGGAGCGCAACGGGTTCGGTGAAGGCGGGTAACTGGGCAACTTCGGCAACGGATTCGACGCGGTGGATGTTGTCCGGGGCTACCGCCATTGTTCCGACAGCTTCTTCATGGCCCTCGTGGCCGATATAGACGATTTGGTAGCCCTTTCCCGCGCGCACCTTGACTTCGTGATGCACCTTGGTTACCAGAGGACAGACGGCGTCGACGACGTAGCCACCGTTTGATTCGGCCGCGGCCACGACCTCTGGAGCCGAACCGTGCGCCGAAAGCATGATTGGGCTCCCCGGAGGAACCTCAGAAATATCGTCGACAAAGATGACTCCAAGGTCGCGAAATCTCTCGACGACCCGCTGGTTGTGCACGATTTCGTGATAGCAGTAGACCGGCTCCTCAAAGGACCGAACCATCCATGCGAGAGCCTTGATTGCCATCTCTACCCCGGCGCAGAACCCTCGGGGGGCGGCGAGCAGGACCTTGGTGACAACGGCGATTTCGCCATTGGTTGAGAGATCAGACCCTTCGTCGTTCATGGAGAAAGAGGCTACCGGCACTAGCCTTACCCGCTATGTCCGCACCGAGAGTCGTCAGCGTCGCGCCAGCGTCGCCGGCGATGCGAGCCGGGCTGTTGCCCGGGGACTTGATCCTGCGTCTCAATGGAGAGGTTCCAAGGGACATCATCGCCTATCGGCTTCTCGCCGACGAAGCCGACCTTTCCCTTGACGTCGATCGGGGTGGTCTCGAGTTGGCTCTCGAGGTTGAAAAGCTCGCAGGCGAGTCGCTCGGAGCAGAAATTCACTCGGCGCTCTTCGATCAAGTGCGCACCTGCGACAACCACTGCGAATTCTGTTTCATCTATCAACTCCCTCCGAATCTGAGAGACTCGCTGTACCTGAAGGACGACGACTACCGGTTGTCTTTCCTCTACGGGAACTTCACGACCTTGACTCGGTTCACCGAGATGGACCTCGAGCGGGTCGTTACTGAGAGAATCTCTCCGCTTCATGTCTCCATTCATTCGACTGACCCAGAACTGCGCTCATCGATGCTCCGCAATCGACGCGGAGCAACGAGCCTTCGTTGGTTGAGAGCCCTTCTCGATCACGACATCGAGGTTCATGGACAGGTCGTCGTGTGTCCTGGACGAAATGACGGACGCGCTCTCGACGAAACCTTTGCCGAGGTACTTGACCGCTATTCGGAATTGGCCACACTAAGCGTTGTTCCGCTTGGAGTGAGTCGGTTCAATACTGAATCGCATATGCGTCCGCATACGGTGGCAGAAGCAAACGCCGTCATTGACGCAGTTGAAGATTGGCAGGAGGTGTACCTCGCCACTCTGGGTCGCCGGATCGTTCATGCTGCCGATGAGTACTACCTCATTGCCGATCGCCCGTTCCCTGACCACGGCGTGTACGAAGAATTTCCGATGCATGAAGACGGAATCGGAATGGCCCGTACTTTCGAACGGGAGTTTCTCGGTCTGACCGATGAGCCCACAGGCGTGGCGACGGGGTTCTTCGCCTGGGTTGATGGGGCGCCCCCTGAGGGTTACCGAGCTCCGCGCGGTGGGGGAGCGGTCACGCTGCGTCCACGTTCGAATGCCCCAGTGGCCATTCTCACCGGGGCCTATGGGGCGAAAGTTCTCACTCCACTTGTTCAGAGTGTCGGCCGTTCTGACATTCGTGTGCTTCCGGTAGAGAATGAGTTCTTCGGCGGCAACACTGGTGTCGCTGGTCTCCTCACGGGGGCCGATCTCGTGCGGGTGCTCTCCTCCGAACCGGAGGGTCACCGCTACCTGCTTCCGGACGTGTGTCTGTCGCAGGGACGTTTTCTTGACGGGCTGACACCAGATGATCTGCCCCGACCGGTCGAGATCCTCCCGACCGATGGCATCGCCCTCCGCAGGGCACTGGAGCCGAAATGAGTACCCAACCCAAGGACCTTCCCCTCGTGGCGGTGGTCGGACGACCGAATGTCGGGAAGTCCACGCTTTTCAATCGAATCGTGGGTCGCCGTGAGGCGATTGTCGAAGAGAAGCCCGGAGTTACCCGAGATCGCAAGGAAGTAATCGCCGAGTGGCAGGCGCGAGAGTTCCGTCTGGTCGACACCGGAGGTTGGATGCCTGGTGGTGACTCTCTCGACGAGAAGGTGTCGAAACAAAGTGAGAAGGCGATCTTCGAGGCCGATGTCGTACTTTTCGTCGTCGATGTGACAGTCGGGATCACCGAGGAGGACAGCCGAGTCGCACAGATTTTGCGTCGCCGCGGACGCCCAGTGCTTCTCGTAGCGAACAAGGTTGACGACACGAATCGCGAATCGGCGATTTGGGATCTACTTGGTCTCGGCGTTGGTGACCCTTTCCCGGTGAGTGCTCTTCATGGTCGTGGTACCGGTGATCTCCTCGAGTCGCTCATGGCCGAGTTTCCGCCAGAGCCCGAAGCTGTTGTCGGGGACGAGGAGCCAGAGGCCGACAAGATTTTCTCTGTCTCCATCGTCGGACGACCGAATGTTGGAAAGTCGACCCTGTTCAATCGTTTGATCGGTGACGAGCGTTCGGTTGTTCACGATATGCCCGGCACGACCCGAGATGCGGTCGACACGATCGTCGAAACCGAGGACGGACCGATCCGTTTCGTTGACACCGCAGGTATGCGCCGACGAAGCAAGGTTGACGAATCGACCGAGTACTACTCGCTTGTGCGGGCGCTACAGGCCATCGATCGATCCGATGTCGCGTTATTGGTGATCGATGCGACCGTCGGAGTTACCGCACAGGATCAACGACTTGCCGAGCGAATTGATGCGGCCGGCTGTCCGGTCGTCGTCATCTTGAATAAGTGGGAACTTCTCGACGCTGATGGTCGCGACGACGTCGGCTACCAGATCAGTCAGCGTCTCCATTTCATCGGGGAGTCACCAGTCCTCAAGATCAGCGCGCTGTCAGGTAAGGGCGTTCATCGTCTTCTGCCTGCTCTCGCCGGGACCATCGAGGATTACCACCGACGGGTCCCGACCCGGAAGGTCAATCAGGTTCTGCGAGCAGCTCAGGCAGCGCAACCTGGTCCGCACGGCGCTCGAGTGCTGTATGCGACGCAGGGAGCGACCGATCCTCCGACGTTTACGTTGTTCGCAAATAAGGAGATCCCTCCTTCGTATCTTCGTTATCTCGAGCGTTC
>JBAXGZ010000118.1:0-6175 GCA_037139155.1 Actinomycetes bacterium
ATTCCTTGAGTGAAAACAGACGCGGTCCGGCTCCGTCACCTTCCACCCCATCGACTTCGAAGCTGGGGGCCAGATCTCCGACTCCGATCACGACGACGACCCCTTTCTCCGAATGAGAATTCCGGTCAGACCCTAGGCCAGCCCCCGAAGACCTTCCTGCCTCGCCCACCACATGAAGGCGCCAGTGGCAGTCAACCGTCGCAAGCGTTCCGCAGGCCCAGTAGGAATCAGTCCAACTCGTGCATCAGTTCATCGGGGATATCAAAGTTGGCGTAGACGTCTTGAACATCGTCATCGTCTTCGAGTGCATCGATCACGCGAAGCACCGACTTTGCCGCTTCAGCGGTATCGAGCATCACGGTGGTGGTGGACACCATCGTGGAATCAGCCGATTCAATAGCGATACCGGCTTCTTCCAGCGCCGTGCGAACGGCAGAAAGATCGGTCGGAGCACACTGGAGTTTCCACGTATCGCCTTCGTCGGCGAGGTCTTCAAGACCGGCATCGAGAGCCGCCATCATGATGTCGTCTTCTTCGGCAGTGCGAGGAAGGATGATCACGCCCTTGCGTTCGAACTGCCATGACACAGCTCCCGGTTCGGCGAGTGAACCACCGGTCTTCTTGAGAGCGGTACGAACTTCGCTGCCCGATCGATTGCGATTGTCGGTAAGCACATCGATCAGGATGGCGACGCCGTGAGGCGCGTACCCCTCGTAGGTGATCTGCTCGTAGGTGACACCTTCGAGTTCACCAGTGCCGCGCTTGATGGCGCGCTCGATGGTGTCGATCGGAACTGAATTGTCGCGGGCCTTCTGGAACATCGTTCGCAGTGCCGGATTCATGGCCGGATCTCCGCCACCTTCACGGGCAGCAACTTCGACCTGACGGATGAGTTTGGCAAAGACCTTGGCGCGCTTTTGGTCAGCAGCACCCTTCTTATGCTTGATCGTCGCCCATTTGGAATGTCCGGACATTGGTACCTCTCTTGCTGGTTAGTTCACTCGAGGGATGACACTCATGCTGCCATCCCTTTGATGAAGAGTTCATGGAGTCGGAGATCGGCCGAAAGTTCCGGATGAAACGACGTCACGAGAATCGGCCCCTGGCGACAGGCGACTGGGCGCCCCTCTTCTACCGCAGCCAATATCTCGACACCGGGCCCGACCCGCTCGACCACTGGAGCGCGGATGAAGACTGCATGCACCGGCGCCTCGGGCAGCCCGATCACGTTCAGGTCGGTCTCGAACGAATCGATCTGCCGGCCAAAGGCGTTGCGTCGCACCGCAATGTCGATCGCTCCGAACGACAACTGATCGTCACGACCGTCGAGGATCTCCGACGACAGCATGATCATCCCCGCACATGTACCAAAGGCGGGCATACCCGAATTCAGACGCTCTGCGAGCGGATCGAACAACTCGTTGATGACCAGAAGTTTCGAGATCGTGCTTGATTCCCCGCCCGGCAGAATGAGGCCGTCGACACGGCTCAGGTGCTCAGCTCGACGAACCTCAACGGCCTCGACGCCCAGGCGTTCGAGGGCGTGGACGTGCAAGTCAACGGCGCCCTGAAGCGCCAACACTCCAATACGAGGGAGAGCCACCTGGGGGCTCCGATCCGACAGCAGACATCAGCCGAGGTTCACCGCAGTGCGGTTCACCAACCCCGATCAGCGAGCTTCGTTTCCAGCGTGCCAATTTCGAGTCCGGGCATGGCGTCACCCAGACCGCGGCTTACCTTCACGAGGATGTCAGGGTCGAGATAGTTGGCCGTCGCTTCCACAATCGCCTTGGCCATATGCGAGGGATCGGAACTCTTGAAGATGCCTGAGCCAACAAATACCGCCTGTGCACCGAGTTGCATGACGAGCGAAGCATCGGCCGGAGTGGCGATCCCACCTGCGCAAAACATCGGCACCGGGAGCGTTCCGGTTTCGGCGATCTCTTGCACCAATGGAAGCGGTGCCTGAAGGCGCTTGGCCCAATCGAACAATTCAGCCTGATCGGCGGTGGTGATCTTGCGGATGTCGCCGAGGATGGAGCGAAGATGGCGAACGGCCTCGACAACGTTGCCTGTTCCCGCTTCACCCTTCGAACGGATCATGCATGCACCTTCAGAGATGCGGCGAAGCGCTTCGCCGAGGTTCGTTGCTCCGCAAACGAACGGGACATCGAAGGCCCACTTATCAATATGGTGAGCTTCATCGGCCGGGGTGAGCACCTCTGATTCGTCGATGTAGTCAACCCGCAGCGACTGAAGGATCTGCGCTTCAGCAATGTGCCCGATACGCGCCTTCGCCATCACGGGAATGCTGACGACTTCCTGAATGCCCTCGATCATCTCGGGATCGCTCATTCGAGCGACACCACCGTCACGACGAATGTCGGAAGGCACTCGCTCGAGGGCCATGACGGCCACGGCACCAGCGTCCTCAGCGATCTTCGCCTGCGCCGGATCGACGACGTCCATGATGACCCCGCCTTTCAACATGTCGGCGAGTCCACGCTTGACCAGGTCGGTGCCAATTGCTCGAGAAAAGATCCCGGGAGTCAGATCAGTCATGGGCCGAGTCTACGGGCGCCGACCCCCTGCGAACGAAGTCGAACCGCATCAACCCTTCAGAGCGAGATAGGCATCGGCGGTGGCTTGGTCGAGCAGCGTGATCGATGAGCCCACACGCGGGAGGGCCACCCACGTCCGGCCGGGAGTGAGTTGAATGGGAGTCCCGTCATCGGCCGTGTAGTTCGTAGGCGCATCGGCCTTCGGTCTCGACCAAGTGCCGGCGATTCCACGCCCCTCACTGAAAACAATGACCTTCCCCGAACCCACGGTGAGTGCCATTGGTGATCGGCTGTCGGAGGGGCTGACGCCGTAGTCGATGAACTGCACGATCACGTTGGCGGGAGACACCTGAACGCCCGCCGTGTCGAGCGTCGGGCTCGTCGGTCGGGGGTGGGTCTGATCGACCTGCAACCGCGACCAGCCCTTCGTTACTGGGTTCCACACGTAGTCCACCACAACGCCACCGAAATCCACGGTGAAGCCGAGAACTGGTGAGCCGGGAGGAGCCGTTGTCGTCGTCGTGGTCGGTGGGAGTGTCGAGGTGGTTGTCGTGGACTTCTTCGAGGTAGTCGACGACGAACTCGAAGACGTGGTTGACGGTGGGGTCACCACGATCGGCTTGCGATAGACGAAAACCGGCGCGGGATTGGACGAATTCTCGGGCGCCTTAAGTTCAAGCAATTGGGGAAGATGGAGATAGAGATTGTGCGGGGCTGCTCGATCATTCGATCGGTAGTAGGCCGGACTCGCCGCGTCGTAGGACGCATCGATCAGGATCCCTTTGCGTGCGGCAGCGGCAACCTCGCCCATCACACCGCTATTCGCGCCTGACCACGCAAACAGCGGGGTTGAAAGATCGGCAACAAGATCGATATCGCTCGAGCGCGCCGATCGAACGGGCCCGACGGGATCGACAAGGTTCGAATGAAAGACCAACGCGTAGCGGGTGATTCCCTCGACGAGGAGCTCATAGACGATGTCAGCCTCGTTGATCCCGGTCTGCGGTCGGGCATCAGGGCTGTTGTCCATCTTCACGACGATCGCCGGATGAGCCGGACCATTCGCCTTGGCATCGGGAAGACCAGTCAATGGCCAGAGTGGGAGCGGAATCGTTGTCGTCGTTGTCGAGCTGGTGCTGGGTTCCGGTTCCACCGTTTCGGTTGAATCCGATCGGGTGAGAGCAAATGCAATTCCACCGCCGACGAGAACGATCGCAACCGCCACACCGGTGATCAACCACAACTTCTTGCGGGTCACAGCAACCGAAGGGCTTCGATGCGATGGGTGAGCGAGTCAGCATCGGCGGTGAGGGGATCAACCAACCAAAGCCGTCGAAGTAACGGAGATCCAGCCGAAACCATTGTTCCAACGCGCAGGCAGGTGGAGAGCGCACCGATGAGTCCCGGCGGGTAGCGAGTGAGCGTCATTGCCGCTCGATCGAGAAGGACATCGCGGTCGGGGTCGTCGAGGTCGGTGCGGTGTCCGAGCACCGAAGCAAACAGTCGAGTCATCGGCGAACGTTCGAGGCGGATACCCATTGTGGCGGAGTAGACGTCGCCTTGCCGGAGTTGCACGAAAGCTCGAGCAACCACACCTTCGAGTTCCACTCGGGACAACTGCGCAAGCAGGCCCGAGGTGGCAATGATCGTTGCATGATCAACGTCGGTGCCCACCACCAACATGTTCACCGAAGGCGTCTCAAGAACGAGCAATTGTGGAATCGGGACTCCTGCGGTCGCCGACAGGCCATCGACAAGATTATGGAGAGTCGCTGCCTCGGGTCCGTCGGCCGAACCGGCACCGAGCTGGCCAATGATCGTTTCGTCGATTCCAACCCCGAATGTCCGAACCCGAACCACGACGGCAAGTGCGGTGGCCACGAAGCCGATGGCAAGACCGATCACCCCGAGAACGAGCGTGAGGGCTGCAGCGAGAACGAGGCCTGCGCAAAGAAGGGGAAGAGCCGATGCGAGGGCGTAACTCGTGGAACGAGGCGACGTCTGCTCGAGGGTGGAGGTCACACGAAGCCTTCGATCGGGGAACTGGACCGCCTGATACTACCGGCGGAAGGCGACTCGCTCGAAGATCGCCTCATATCGTTCGGCGAGATGATCCATCGAGAATCCGGATGCTCGTTCGGCGCCCGATGTCACCAACGATTCCCTCAGCGAAGGCTGATCAAGCACCTGGCGAAGCGCTCCGGCCAACGCAGTGGGATCGCCGGGCGGCACGAGGACGCCGTCGCGTCCAGCGCGGGCAACGTTGGCGTAGCCAGGAAGATCACTGGCGACGACCGCAGTGCGCGCTGCCATGGCCTCGAGAAGTACCACCCCAAACGACTCGCCTCCCAGCGACGGCGCGCAGAAGACGTCTGCCGAGCGAAGCCGCTCGATCTTTTCGGCTTCAGAGAGTCGGCCTAACCATTCGATTCGGGTGTCGCCGGCGACCCGCCGCCGCAATTCTTCGGTCTCAGGTCCGTCACTGGCGACCATCAACTTCACCCCGGCAGGAAGTTCGCCCATCGCGTCGAGTAACACCGCAAGTCCTTTGCGAGGTTCATGCCGACCGAGGAACAGGATCGTCGGCGACTCGGTCCTTTTGGCGGGATCACCGTCGTAGGCGGCGAGATCAACTCCGTTGAAGAGAAGTTCATAGGTACCACCGACCGCAGCAACGGCCATGTCTCGCGCGTCGGAGGAAACTGCACAGCGCACGTCGATCTTGCGTGCCAGCCATCTGACAACGGGAGTGAGCCAGCGGTATGCAGCACTTTCACCAGCAGCATGGAAGGTGCCGACGATGGGCTGCGACTTGAACAACAGGGCGGTATTTGTGACTCCGGGCGCGAGTGGTTCGTGAACGTTCACCACGTCGAATCTCTCGTCGCGCAGTGCTCGGATCATCCGCAACTGGGCGGAGGGATCGGGTGCGATCGGAGCGACGGATCCGTTCGCGGCGGTCGGGAGGCTGTCCCCCAGTGGCGTCACTCCAGCATCGGGTGGAGGACCATCGCAAGGCCCAAGCACACGGACATCGTGACCACGGACGCGCAGTGCTCGGGCCAACGACAACACCTGGCCTTGCACTCCGCCGGGAAGAGTCAGGCTGTAGGGACAGACGATGCCGATTCGCATGTCAGTTCCGTGCCTTGGCGGCGAGCGAGGACGGACCATGATCCGGACGCGGATGGGGCTTCCCAATGCGCTCTAGTTCTTCGTAATCGCTCGGCCAATTCGGTTGTTGCAAATGCCACTGAGTGGGCGCGATGCGGATGAGGCGTTCCAAACGATCCGCCAACTCGATCGTCACCCTTCGGACGTCCTCACGCAAACGACCTTCCCGCACTGTCGGCACCGGGGGTTGGACGATCGCATGGTGACCAGAGCGTCCCTCGAAGTACACCGCACACGGCACAAGTGCGGCTCCAGTGCGCAAGGCCAACGTGGCCGGCCCGGCCGGAATGGTTGTGGTTTCACCAAAGAATTCGAGTTCGATCCCGTCTCCGGCGATATCTCGGTCGGCGAGAAGACAAACGATGTGATTCGACGCCAGCGCCTGCAAAACCTCGTGCCCGGCATTGGGGCCGAGGGGCACGATGTTCAATCCGAGGCGT
>JBAXGZ010000119.1:0-6118 GCA_037139155.1 Actinomycetes bacterium
TCGCTGTGGTCGCGGGTGGCGCGCACGACGCGGACCGCTCGACGACCGACGGGACCACTGCCGGCGCCCTTCGCTTCGCGCGCGACGATCTCGGTCTCTTCCGATTCCGACTGATACCCCATCGCCACTCGCGACACGCGGTCGTACACCGCAGAGGAAATGCGCGCGGTACCGATGGCATCGAACGGATTCATCGCAGCAACGACGCGGAATCCGGACGCAGCGATAATCCGGCCGAGGCGGGGGATATGAAGCTCACGTTCGCTCATTGCGGTGATGATCACGTTGAGAGTTTCTTCGGGAACGCGATTGATTTCCTCGATGTAGAGGAGCGAACCGGTTCGCAACGCATCGACGAGGGGCCCGTCGAGGAAGACCTCGGCGCTGTAGCCGTCGGTAAGTACTCGAGCGGGATCGAACGTGCCGACCAAGCGGGCCGGTGTGAGTTCGGCATTGCCCTCGACGAAAACGAGGTCAACTCCTGACGCGTGGGCCAGGGCTCGGAGCAACGAGGATTTTCCCGTGCCGGGAGGGCCTTCGAGCAAAACGTGGCGTTCGGCGGCGAGTGCCGCCACGACGACATCGATCTCGTTGCGTCGGCCAACGACATCGGCGCAGATCGCGTCGACTGCAGCTCGATTGAACAAACTCATGCGCGGAATCCTCCATCGACATCGATGATCGAGCCGGTGAGGGCAGATGGTGCGTCGACGCCCAACCATTCGATGGTGGCGGCGATTTCATCGGGATCGATGAGGCGACCGATGCGGGCTTGATCGGCAAACACGTCACGATCGGAGATGCCATAGATTGCTGCACTCGCGTCGAGCATGCCGGTCGCGGTTGAACCAGGGCACACAGCGTTGGCGGTGACGCCGCTGTCGGAAAGTTCGGCTGAGAGTGCCTTCACCAGTCCGGCGACACCGTGTTTGGCTGCGGAATAGGCGGCGAGTTGGGGAAGGCCATGATGGGCCGCGGCGGATGCAACGGCGATGAATCGCCCGTTGCGAGGCGTCGGTGCGGCGAGCATCGATGGCACGGTGGCGCGTGCGATGTTGAACACGCCGGTGAGGTTGATGTCGATCATCGATCGCCACGTGTCGTCATCTGTTTCCCAGAGCGGCGCGCCACCGGCGACGGCACCGGCAGCAGCAACGACGACATCGATCGAACCGTGGTGGGCAACAACAGTGTCGATCACCGCGGCCAGAGCTTCGGGATCGCGCACATCGGCAGCGTGGGCATGACCGCGACCGCCACACATTGCTGCCGCTTCGTCGAGGTCGCTCCCATGGGCTGGTCGATACGGCCCGGGGATCTCGCCGTGGCGTCCGGGAGATTCGAGGGGGAGATCGATGAGAGCCACCGTGAAGCCACGCGCCGCAAGGCGGGCGGCCGTGGCCGCGCCGATACCTCGAGCCGCACCGGTGATAACGGCAACAGGATTCTCACGAGCCATGACTGTTCCTCCCCACGGCCGGAATCCTACGGGGGTGGCTCCGTGGCGGACATTCCCGGCCCTGCACCCGATGCGCGAGGCTGGGCTCATGGCTCCTGCTGTCGCAATCGACCCGACGGATTTCGATGCCGTCGGTGTCCTGAGCGAGGCCATCGTGTCGTTGCGGGCTCATGTACTGATCAACGAGGTCGATGCCTCGGCCACGGTGTCGGCCCCAGAGGGCTGGCACCCACTCGTGATCAATGCCAAGCAGGGTGGCAGCAGTGTGCTCGTGGTTCGGTTCAATGAACTCTCGGCATCGCGCCTTCGCAATGTGGCCGATGCTCTGAGCAAACGAGGGTGGCAACTCGACGAGGACCGCGAGGGAGCGACGCTTCGTCAGCCTCCAGGCACGACGGCGACCGATTCCGCGTTCGAGGTGTTGGCCGCGATCGGAATCGGGGGTGCTCCTACCGCGGTGCGCACGCTTGAGGCGCGTGACGGCAACGGCAACGAGGTCGACCTTCAGTCCTGAGAGGGATCGACGACTCGCAGTTCGGTGTGTTGGGCGAGAAGTGCGAGATCGCGATCGTTGTGAAGGACCGGGAGCCCGTTTCGGATCGCAGTGGCCGCGATGAGACAGTCCGACATGGTGCGGATCGTTACTCCGTTGCGGCGGCAGGTTCGGTAGAGCCGCGCCGCGTCCTCGAAATCCTCCTCGTGCGTCGGGATGAGTTCGGGAATCACGAGCAAACTTTGGAGTTCGAGCAGTTGCTGGTCGTTCTTCGCGCCAGCGAGGAGTTCCATCTGGATCGTTCCCGTGATGCGTAACGACCCTTCCAAGTTGTCCCGCACGAAGAGACATGTCGGAGAGAGTGTTCCCCGGAGGAACTCGACCCACGCCGAGGTGTCAACGATCATTGCCAAGGCTCGAAGTGGCGCATCTCCTCGAGGTCGCCGTCCCAGCCGGTTCCCATCATCGCTTTGGCTTCGTCAATGGTCATGGGGACGATTACTGCTTTGCGCAGGGCGTAGTTGACCGCCTGCCGCTTTGTCGTGAATCCATGCTGAGCCATGACCAACGCACAGGCTTCTTCGTCGATATCAATGTTTGTCCGGGCCATACACACAGGATACACCATCAATACACCAACTCTCTTGGTGGAGATTGAGGGCTGGGGCGCCGATTGACTTCAGGTTGTTGATTACAGCGTGCCGATGTCGTGCAGCGGTAGGGGGAAGACGACCTGTTCGTGTTCTGGTCCCGGCGCAATCGTGCGGGAGAACGATCCGTAGCGACGGCGAGCGAGCCACCAGGTTCCGTCGTGACGCTCGAAACGGTCGTGATACACGCCGTAGGCGTTCGTTCGGCGACCGTCGCTCACGTTCTGACGCAATTCCTGCATGTACATGCGACCGCCGGCCACCCCGGCCTCGACATCAACATCAATCACCGTATTGAGGATCACAAACTCGAAGAATTCGAATGCCTCAAGTTGTTCGCCAATGAAGTCGCCAATGGCTTGGGGACCATCGAACACCATTTGATTGTCACCAAGGTCGAGCTCGAGCTTGCAGCCCGGACGCATGATGTCGTGAAGCTCGGCCCAGGCCCGGCGCGTCACGATGTCGGCATAGCGATTCTGAAGTCGGCGAATATCGAGATAATCGAGAGCTTCGGCCAGTCGTTCTTCATTCGTTTTCATAGATCCCCCTTGACGTTGCCGACCGTAGTCGCCCAGCGCCCGGCGGTCTTTGTGTGCAGAGTGGGTCGATCTTCGCGAGGATGCGGCCCTGACGTTTTCAAGGGGGAAGTCATGGGCGAACTCAAGTCGCGCGAGAAGTACAACGAACTGGTGGCTCTGTTGCAGCAGGCCGGCGATGAATGGGTCGTTCCCGGCCCAGTCATGACCGACGACGACGTCGCCGAGGGCTTCCGGAACCTCACCCACATCCTGCAGAGTGCGCTCTATTCACATCAGGAGTTCGATCCCCAGCGACCGGTGTTCAACCGGATCGTGTCGCCCACCCGTTCCTTCACCGGCGACAACTCCGATGCGGTGTACTTCGAGACCCCAGTCGCTCCGGGCAATGAATACATCGTGCGCGGCAACATTGCTGGCGCGGTCTACACCTCGTTCACGATGGAAGCCGGTGCATCGGACGGTTCGTACGCCACCCACACCTCCGGTGTTCTGAATGACACCGAAATGGATATCAACGCCGACGGCAGCTACGAGATTCGTCTCGGGGGTGCGGCTGGCGATCGAAACTGGCTCGAGATTCCGGCCGATGGTGGTCGTATCACCACCCGTCACTACTTCGAATTCCCGTGGTCGTCTTCGGCCTCGCAGACGCTGCATGTACCGATCAGCATCGAAGCGGTTACGAAGGTTCCGCCTCCGCCCCGTTGGAACGACGAACGCGTGGCCGAGTCTCTCCAGCGCGTCATCAACCACGTGCGCACCAAAACCGTGGGCTCCACTGCACCTTCAGAGAACACTCCAATTCCATTCGTCTCGCGCGTTCCGAACGAACTTCCTCAGCCGGTGGTGCCGGGCAACATGGCGTTCGCCGCGTTCGACGCTGCCTATGCCATGGCTCCGTATCTCATTGGTGATGACGAAGCTCTGGTGATCCGCGGTCGTTGGCCAGAGTGCGTGTTCGGCAATATCTGCCTCTGGAATCGTTGGTCGCAGATGTACGACTACGTGAATCGTCAGGTTTCTCGTAACCGTGCCAATACAACACTGAACGCCGATGGCAGTTTCACCATGGTGCTGGCCCATTCCGATCCCGGGCATCCGAACTGGATCGACACCGAGGGCCGCAACCTCGGCACGATGTTCTTCCGGTTCTTCCTTCCCGAGGGCGACATCGAGAAGCCAACCTGCGAGGTCGTGAAGTTCGCTGACCTCACTCCGGACCTCGTCTGATTCATGGCCAACGCGCCACTGAGTTCGCAGAGAAACGGCTCAGTCGTCACCGTCACAATCGACATTCCGCCCCACAACATTGTCGGGGCGGAATTGGTGGTGGGACTCTTTGGTCTGCTCCCTGAACTCGAGGCAGACGAGACGGTTTCGGTTGTTGTTTTTCGCAGCGCTGATCCCGACTTCTTTCTGATGCATGGTGACGTTCAGGCGATCCTCAACAGTGAGCCATCAACCGAACCGGTCACCGAACCAAACGTCGCCGCGGCACTCTTTGAACGACTTCATAACGCGCCGTTTCTGACGATTGGGTTTCTCGATGGATACGCGCGTGGTGGTGGCTGCGAGTTCCTTTCGGCCCTCGACATTCGTGTTGGATCGATTCGCGCCATCATCGGCCAGCCCGAAGTACCAATGGGAATACTTCCTGGCGCCGGCGGAACAGTGCGTCTTGCCCGGCTACTCGGTCGAGCGAAAGCGCTGGAAGTGATTCTGAGTGGACACGACATCGGTGTTCAAGAACTCCTGTCGATCGGCTGGCTGCAATCAGTGCTTGTTTCTGACGATCTTGCAATCGCGCTTGATGTCTACGTCGAACGCTTTTCGTATCTCGATCGACAATCGGTCCTTGCCGTGAAGCGAGTGATGAACGCGGCGTTGAACAACGACCCAAATGCGCTCACGCTTGAAAGCGAAGAACTCAACGCGGCAATGCTGGCCGGCCGACATCTTGAGCCGATGCGCCGCTTCTTGGCTGCGGGTGGTCAAACTCGTCAGGGTGAGGCGGGTTCTCTCGAGCCGTTGCTTGACGCCATGCGCAACATCGACTGAGGGGCGTGGGCGCTGCCGTTCAGATTGTCGTTCAGACTGCTCTTCAGACTTTCTGCATCGGCTGGTGTGGTTCGGCTGGCAGCGCGACCTTGATGGTGTCGCCAACGCGAACCGTGCCGCCGCGAACGACAACGGACATCACGCCGTTGCGGAACAACTGTGGACCTGTTTCGGGTTTGAACGACACCGCAGCGCGCAAGCCTTCTTGAAACTTGTCGATCTGTGAACAGGGATCACGGAACCCGGTCAGCGCGATGATGACGTCATCGCCGAGGCGCAGGGTGGAGCCGACGGGAAGTTCACCGAGATCAAGACCACTGGTGGTGAGGTTCTCACCGAACGCTCCGAACGGGACATCGAAACCATCGGCCCGCAGTTCCTCGTGCAGTTCGCTGGCGACGAGGTGCACCTGACGGAGATTGGGGCGGCTCGCATCCTTCTTCTGACGACTCAGGTGTTGCGTCGTCGGACCGGAATGAGCGTCACCTTCAATGCCAACGCCAGCGAGGAAGACGGCTTCGGCGATGGACGGCTTGGAGAAGTTGTGCCCGCTGTCGCTATGCAGGCTGGTCACCGTTCCTACGAGTTCGTGGGTCATGACAACAGTCTGCCCGGAGCGGACTCAGTGGAGGTCGGTGAATTTCACCACTCTGGTGTCGAGTTGCGTGAGTGCTTCGGTGGGTAGCAAGAACCGCCAGAACATCGTGCCGTGTTCGAGACCGCGAGTATCGAGCCAGTTGGGAAGGCCGGGATCGGAATGAGCAAGGATCATTCGCCACGAACCGTCGTCGGCAACCTCGGTTTGCATTCGATTGAGTGACACAAGCCGTCGGTCGTAGTTCAGCGTTTGCATGTGATTGTTGAACAACACGATGTTCGCAAAGGTGCAGCGCGGCCACCGGCCACGAATTTCGAG
>JBAXGZ010000120.1:0-6095 GCA_037139155.1 Actinomycetes bacterium
CAAGGTGACGATCAGAACGAGACCCGTTGTCAGCAACCGTCGGCCGGGAGCGAAGACCCCCGACCGACGATTCCCTAGTCCTGCTGCGACGGTCATAGACAGAACTCAACCGTCGCGAAGTTGTCACGCCGGTCGAACAGACGGGCCCTGATACGTCGACCCGCCAAAACCAAGCATCGGGAAGAAAATGAAGGGAAGCAGAGCAAGACCGATGCCGTAGGCCGCACTTTTGCCAAAGGACTTCGCGATGTCAATCGACAGAATGATGAGCACCACGATGTTGACAATCGGGATGTACAGAAGAACGACCCACCACTGCTTTCGCCCCACCAACTTTGTCATCGGAAGGTACGCGAGCGGATACAAGCAGCTGACGAGAAAGAGCAATGACCAGGCGCCGCTCTCTCCGCCCTTGTCGAGCGTCTTCCAGAAACCAATCAAATGAGCAAGCACCACAACAAAGCTGACAATGATGATCGCTGCGAGTGCACCGCCACTCAGTGACGACGAAGATTCCACTTGGTACGAAGTTGTTACTTGACCAAACACGTTGATCCCCCTAATGGTTTGAGCCCCAACGAACGGCTTGAGCCAAGGTTACGGTGGCTTCCAGAGGTCCCACGGGATGCACACTTCCGAGCGCCCCCGCCAGGATTCGAACCCGGAACCTGCCGGGTAGAAACCGGCTGCTCTATCCAGTTGAGCTACGGAGGCAAACTGCGCTCGAAGCGTACGCGCCCAAACCAGTCCCAACTGACGGCGAGAACTCGTTTCGGGACTTGAGCCTCGGCTGTCGTATGCTGACCGTTCCCATGGTGGCCGTAGCTCAGCTCGGTTAGAGCGCCAGGTTGTGGCCCTGGAGGTCGGGGGTTCAAGTCCCCTCGGTCACCCCATCGTGGTGGTGGTCGTCCGTCGAAAGACGGGCGACCATCGCACTGCAGTTCATTCCGAGCACACCGAGAATTCGGAACGAAGTCGAACAGCACCATCAGGACGGAGTGGTAGGTTGGCCACGTAGGCGCCTCTAGCTCAATTGGCAGAGCATCGGACTCTTAATCCGCAGGTTCTGGGTTCAAGTCCCAGGGGGCGTACCAAGAAAGCCAAATGTCGGCTCTGATTGTCGAATGGCTCAAAAACGAAGGAAGGCCCGGGCATTGGCCCGGGCCTTCCTTGTGTACGACGTTGGACTCAGCGACGACGCGCAGGAGCCTTCTTGACGGGTGCCTTGCGAGCGGGGGCCTTCTTTGCGACTGCCTTCTTGACCGCGGCCTTCTTGGCCGGAGCCTTCTTCGCCGGAGCCTTCTTGGCAACGGCCTTCTTCTTGGCCGGAGCCTTCTTGCCGGCGATCACAGCATCCTTGAATGCCTTGAGAGGAGTGATCTTCGCTGCCTTCTTGGCAGGAACCTTCACTGTCGCACCGGTCTGGGGGTTACGGGCCAAACGTGGCCCGCGCTGCACACGACGGAACTTTGCGAAGCCGGTAAGCACCACATCTTCACCTGTCGCGACCGTATCGGTGATCGTGATGATGAACTCTTCGACGAAGGCCAAAGCCTGCTTCTTGTCGATGTCGAGCCGCTCGGCGAGTTCAGCGGCCAGCTCTCGTTTGTTCACGCTCTTCTCCTTGATTCCCGACGGCCACCATCGGTGGTGGCTCGTGACGACCGGGGAGTCAAGCGTCGCGCACTCTGCAGCGCGATTCGCGGCAATCAGCGACAAAAACACGGAAAAAGTAAGAATTCACCTATTTGGATGACGCCATTGGCCTTTCATTGAATAGGCGAGTCACTCTCAAAGGTTCGATGCACCAGTGGCGCCGATGTCAGACAGAGAAAACAATCTTTCCGAACTGATCGCCAGCGAGCATCTCGGCAAAGCCCGCCCTCGCGTCGGTGAGGGGGCGAACCGAATCGATGACTGGACGAATTCCGGTCGCATCAACCATCGACACCAATCGCTGAAGTTCACCACGCGTACCCATTGTTGAACCTACGACCGAGCGCTGGAGGAAGAACACCTGCGTGAGGTCAGCCGGTGGATCGTCACCAGTCGTCGCTCCGGAAACCACTACAACACCACCAGGACGAAGCGCACGAATCGACGCTGCCCATGTTGCTTTGCCCACCGTCTCAATGACTGCGTCGACTCGTTCGGGAAGACGTTCGTCGGATGCAAAGGCGCCGTGCGCACCGAGTTCGAGAGCCCGAGCGCGCTTTTCTTCACTCCGACTCGTCGCCCACACCCTGAGACCTGCAGCGCGCGCCAGCACTATCGCCGCTGTCGCCACTCCCCCACCCGCGCCCTGAACCAGCACCGTATTTCCCGGTTTCAGACCACCTCGCGTGAAGAGCATTCGATAGGCCGTCAACCATGACGTTGGAAGACATGCAGCCTCCTCGAACGACAGCGACGCGGGCTTGGCAATGAGATTGCGCCGGGGAACGGCGATACGTTCCGCGAGGGTGCCAGGAAATTTTTCCGACAGAAGGGAACGTCTCGGGTCGAGAGTTTCGTCTCCGTCACCCGCATCGGGATCGGCGATCACCGCATGAATAATGACTTCGTTGCCGTCACTATCGACTCCTGCGCCGTCGCAACCCAAGATCATCGGCAGTTGTTCCGAACGCAGCCCCACTCCTTTGAGACTCCAAAGATCGTGATGATTAAGGGCAGCGGCACGTAGGTGAACCAGTGCCCAACCATCGGGCACTTCAGGTTCTGCGACCTCGCCGAGCGTGAGCCCGTTGAGGGGTGACTCTGGATCGAACGAGGTTGCGGTAACTGCGAACATTCAGGAGACCGTCACGGTCTCGAGCCGAAGGGCGTCGAGCTCTGCTCGAACCGCGTCAGCACCCGCGAGTCGAACGATGACCGTTCCATCAGCGTCGGCACGGAGAACCGTCGGAGCGCGACGAACACGATAAAGACTGGCAAGATCAAGATTGTCGGAAACGTCGAGGACAACAATCGAGTCATCCGGTTGCTGCGCAGTGATCTGCTCAATGATTCGAGGGCAAACGGCGCAGAATTCGGTCGTGAACACGAGCCAGAGCGGACGGCCGCTCAGGTGCGCAGCTGGAACAGCCGGCAGACCAGACGTTCGTTCGGGACGCTCGGTGTCAAAGAGTTCATTCTCGGAGCGTTCGATGGTGACGATTCGAACTCCGCCACGGAGACGAACGAGGAGCACGTACATCTCGCAACCGATGCAAAGGCCGGTCGTTGCTGCCGCGGCGGCGAGAACAGCGACGATGAGGCCGAGCGTCCAACCCACAGCAGGAGCCCCAAGGACGAATGCAATGGTCGATGCCCCGAGAAAGATCACCCCGACGGTGGCGGCGAAGCGGGGCGGTCGGGGATCTTCGAGTTCATGCGGAGGTGAAAGTCGGGGCTTGATGAGCGAGGAGTACAACCGCAGCACCGGACCCCACTTCGGACCAAATGCGGCACCCAAAAAGAGCACGAAGGTAAAGACGGGAACCACGAGCCACTGACCGGTGAGAAAACCGATCACGAGAGCACAGGCCAGAACTGCTTGATTCGTCCGGGGTCCACGAGGATCGATGGGAGCAGGCGTGTTCGGCATGCTCTCACTCTAATCCCGACCTATTCGATCAGCAATAGGTAGTTCTAGATTGTCGCCCGGTCGAGACGGGTAACCACCTCGACGTGATGGGTGTGCGGGAACATGTCGACCACCACCGACTCGACGGGTCGGTAGCCCTCAGCGGCCAGAAAAGCGACATCCCGACCTGCGGCGGCTGGATCGCAACTGACCAGGATGAAGCGATCGGCGTCAGCCGAAGCCAGGACTTTGACTGCCTTGCGGCCCAAGCCTGCTCGCGATGGATCGGCAATGACGATCTGGGCGCTTGGAACGCGAAACCGTTCGATGGACGTGCCCACAACCCGAACATCAAGATCATTGAGATTCACCCGGGCATCGGCAACCGAAGAGCGTCCGCGCTCGGCTGCAACACCTCGCCACTGTTCGTTTCCAGCGAGCAGACTTCCAGCAAAGAGACCGACACCGCAGTAGGCATCAACGAGCATGGGATCGTCGCGGTCTGGTGTGCTCAACACATCTTCGGTCATTGACGAGACCACATCGACCAATGCTTCCGCACCATCTGGGCGAGTCTGGAAGAACGAATCGGCAGAAATCCGCCACATTCTTCCGGCGACCTCTTCATGAATCCACGCTCGACGCCCAGCCTTCAGCTCGTCTACTCCGATCACGAGCACATCGGCGGGTAGGCGCACGCCAGCGGTCGACGGGGTGACGACGGCAATGCGCTCTCCCGTTGCCGTTCCGATACGAAGGGTGGCCTCAGTCGCAGCTCCAAAGTCTCCTTCGACCACGAGTTCCTCAAGACGAGGGTGTGCAACTGCACATGAGGAAAGCGTGAGGATCTCGTGACTCGAATTCATCCGCAATCCGGATCGACCATCAACGATTCCAACGCGCAATGTTGTGCGGAATCCCCAAGGGTCCAGAGGAAGAGCACTCCGAACATTCGGCTCCTTCCACTTCCCGAGGCGACGCAATGCATCGGAGACGATCTCGCCCTTGGCGTCGAGTTGTGCTTCATGGTCGAGATGGGCGAGGTCACATCCGCCACAACCTTCGATGACATGCAGACACACAGGTTCGATCCGACCTGCTGAAGGCTCGAGGACACGAAGAATCCGACCATGCTCGCTTCCGCGTCGGTCAATGACCGAAACCTGAAGCCTTTCACCGGGTAGTCCGCCATCGACGAGAACTACACGACCGTCCTCCCGACGTGAGAGTCCGACGCCACCAGCCACCAGCCGCTCGACGTCGACAACGACGGATCGATCGGGTAATCGATCGGAAGAAGGTCCCGAAGGACGCACGGGCCCAGAAAGGTCGGTCACCGCAGCAGCGTAGGCGGGTATCGTCGCCACACCGATCAACTCGAAGAAAGTTCGTCATGTCGACTCCTTCACCTACACGCCCTATCGAGATCGCACCCTCGATCCTCACTGCCGACTACTCACGGCTCGGCGACGTGTGTGTCGAACTCGAGAACGCAGGAGCCGACCTCATCCACTGGGATGTCATGGATGGAAACTTCGTTCCGAACTTGTCATTCGGGGCCGAACTCATCGCGTCGATCCGACCGCTTCTAACCATTCCGTTTGAGGCGCACCTCATGGTGACCGAACCGACGTGGATCCTCGATTCGATGGTCGCCGCGGGTTGCAGCACGGTGATGGTTCACGCCGAAGCCTGTCTGCACTTACACCGGACCGTCGGACGTATCCGTGAACTCGGCGCCACTCCTGCTGTTGTCGTGAATCCGGCAACACCGATCGAAGCGATCACCGAAGTGCTCGACATGGTTGGACTCGTCCTCATCATGTCGGTAAATCCTGGTTTCGGCGGGCAGTCCTACATCGCATCTGTCGAATCCAAGATGCGGCGGCTTCGCGAGATCATCATCGATCGAGGGCTCGACATCGATATCGAAATCGATGGTGGCATCGCTCCGTCGACCATCGCGGCAGCCGCCGGTGCTGGAGCCAACCGATTCGTTGTCGGGAGCGCAATGTTCCGCGACCCCGATGGGTTCGCGCATGCAACAGACGAGCTCCGATCACTCGCGACAACTGCCTCCGCATAATCCGATGTCTCTTCGCCGACCCCGACGGCGATCGCTGCTGATCGTCGCCATCGGCCTCGTGTTGCTTGGTCTCTCTGCTGCCGGAGCGTGGGTCATTCTCGATAGATCTCCGACCCGATCAGCAGTGGATCTCTGTGAGCAACTTGGGCAAGTCGACTCGTTGTCGCAATCGATCGTGACTCTCGATCCGACCACGCTTGGCCCACAGGTCGCTCAACTCCAACGAGCAACGAAGGTTGCGCCGTCAGATATCCAGGCACAGCTCATCGTTCTCTCCACTTTCGTCGACGAGATCGCTGACACCGTGCGTGCATCGCCCACCGACAAAAAGGCAGCGCTGACCGCGGCCCTTGCTGATCGTCAGGACCGCATCGACAGCGTCACCGTTGCCGGACAGGCGGTTGAGGCATGGTCGATGGCCAATTGCGGTTCGCCGTTGCGCAC
>JBAXGZ010000121.1:0-5991 GCA_037139155.1 Actinomycetes bacterium
GCGAATGACTCGCTTGCTGCGGCAGTCGGAAAAACGATTGCGGAAATCGCAGATGACGCCGAGATCGAGGGTGTCGACGCCATGATCGACCTCGCTCTTTCTGACGGACTTGAAACCGTTTTCGTCTGGAAAAGAGCGGCTGATCCTGCTCTTGCAGCTGCCACTCGCGAAATCGTGACGCATCCACTGACCATGGCGGGTTCGAGCGATGGCGGCGCGCACCTTCTCACGTTCTGCGGCGCGGACTACACCACGCGAACGCTCACCGAAACCGTTCCCGAGATGATGACGTTGGAGCAGGCAGTTGCCCGCCTCACATCAGAACCAGCTCGATTGCATGGTCTCAATGATCGTGGAGTTCTCGAAGTCGGCAAAGCCGCTGACATCGTCGTCTTCACTCATCAAGAACTTGGCGTCGAACCCATTTCCATGGTTCGCGACTTTCCGGCCGGAGCCGGACGACTCGTCTTTGGCGCCCGCGGCTACAACGCTGTCATCGTCAATGGTGAACCCATCCTGATCGAGGGTCATCACACCGGCAGCCTGCCCGGCGAAGTTTTGCGTCCCTGAGCACGCCTGCGTGAGCGCGGCCTTGTCCCTCACCTAACGGCGACTCTCCCCATTTCTGATCCGCCGATGCAGGCCCTGCCGGCAATTCCCACTCGAAAACATCGATCCCGGAAAAATTTCTGAACTGGGGTTCCGGTTTTCAATTTCGTCTGTTATGGTGACAGGCGAAGGGGAGTATCCCTCAGCGGTGTCGTCGTCATCACGGACCAACGTCCCGGCGGCCCGGCTCGAAAGAGCGGGAGAGACCTTCGAATGACGCTCACGTCCTTCGAAAGGTTGGTCTATGACCGCTCTGCTCCTTACTCCCAATGAACTTTCCGAAGACTTCGGGTCGCACCCCGCCGATGTATCGGCTCGACTTCTGCGACTCCTGGCCCGGGGTTTGCCGCCAGAGATTCGGAACCCCCGATTCCAGAGCGTTGTTGCTCGACTGAATCACCGTTGGAAGGAGGGGACGTCGTGAACAACTGGTTCCTGGTTACGACTCTCGAGACTTCCGCATGCGCTAACGAGCGGGGACCGCCCGAATCACACCTCCCGTTCCCAATCCCATCTAGGAGGACCCAATGAAGTGCCCCGTCGATAACAGAGAACTACTGATCACCCATCGAGACGGCATTGAGCTCGACTACTGCCCCGAGTGCCGTGGAGTGTGGTTCGACCGCGGCGAACTCGACAAGGTGATCGAACGCTCAAATGAGCAACTCCATATTTCGCGTGCGCAAGCTGCCCCAGTTCCTCGCGAGCAGCGAGTCGACTACGAGCCCAAGAAAAAGAAGAAGGCAAGCAGTTTCCTCTCAGACCTTCTTGAATTCGGGTGAAAGGGTCTCCAATGGCATTCAGAAACACAATGAAGACCGTTGTTCTTCTTGGTGCGATCGGAGGACTTTTCGTCCTTGTCGGGTCCATCTTCGGTGGGGCGACTGGTGCGACGCTCGGATTGGTCTTTGCGTTCGGAATCACCGGAGCTTCCTATTGGTTCTCCGACAAGGTTGCTATTCGAGCCGCACATGCCCGAGAAGTGACAGAAGTTGAAGCCGCCGATCTTCACGCAATGGTCAGCGAACTGGCGGCGAACGCGGGCCTGCCAAAACCTCGGATCTACATTTCACCATCACCTCAACCCAATGCATTCGCCACTGGACGGAATCCTGCACACAGTGCCGTTGCCGTGACTGAAGGTTTGCTGCAGCACTGTTCGCCCACCGAGGTTCGAGCGGTTCTCGCCCACGAGATGGCCCATATCCGCAACCGCGACATCCTGATCGGCTCGATTGCTGCCGCAATTGCCACTGCAATCTCGTTCCTGGCGAACATGGCGATGTTTGCTGGTCTTTTCGGGGGATCAAGCGACGACGACGATGGCCCTTCTGGAACCTCTCTCCTACTCATGGCCGTCATCGCTCCAATTGCTGCGGGGCTGCTGCAAATGGCGGTCTCCCGTTCTCGAGAGTTCGAAGCTGACCGAATCGGCGCTCAAGTAAGCGGGGACCCCTTGGCACTGGCGTCAGCACTTCGTCGTCTCGAGGATCTTGCTCAACGCTCCCCGATGGATATTCAGCCGTCGCAGGCAAGTGCGTGGATCGTCAATCCCCTCACCGGCAAACGCAAAGATCTGGCTCGCCTGTTCATGACCCATCCGCCAATGGAAGAACGCATCGCACGTCTTGAGCAGATGGCGATGGGCGTGAACTAATCAGTTCACCCATCGAATGAAAAAACCTCGAGAGTGTTGAGGTCAGGAGTTTCTGCGGCGAGACGGTTTGATTCGTCCCAAAGTGACTAGCAGTTCGCCGACCGTGTGGTCCTTCTCAAGGGCATGACGAAGCGGTAGATCTCCGTGGACCTCGTAGCGATTGCGTCGGCCTTCTTTGATCCGAGTCACATATCCAGCATCGACAAGGTCACCGATGATCCCTTGCGCCGAGCGCTCGGTGATACCCACGAGTTCTGCGATATCACGAGTTCGTAAGTCAGGGTCTCCCGCCAGGCAAACGAGCACATGACCGTGGTTGGTGAAGAACGTCCACGATGGTTTGTCTTCGCTTGATGCCACTGCACCGCTCCTACGAATTGTTTTTCCTGAAATGAGCATAGGTCGCCTCTCTACGTCCTCTCTCGACGAATGGCCGCGTCCTTCTGAGCCACGACGGATCGAAGTCCTTCGGCATGTGCTCGCAACGCCGAGCGAAGTCGACCATGACTGAGCGCCAGAATCCGAAGTGCCAGTAAGGCTGCGTTGCGGCTCCCGTCAACTGCCATCGTTGCCACCGGGATTCCCGCGGGCATCTGAACAATCGACAAAAGGGAATCGAGGCCGTCGAAGGCAGGACGATGAATCGGCACACCGATCACTGGAAGTTCGGTAGCTGACGCAACCATCCCCGGAAGATGAGCGGCTCCACCCGCTCCTGCGATGATCACGTCGAAGCCGGCGTCGACTGCTTGTTCGGCAAAGACGAGCATCCCGCGGGGATCGCGATGTGCGGAGATGCAGCGGACTTCGTAAGGAACTTCAAACTCGTCGAGAGTGTCGATCGCTCCCTGCATCGAAGGCAGATCGGAATCGCTACCCATCACCACCGCAACCTTCATGACGCCAAGCTCCCCTTCATGACCTTCTCGAGACCAGTCGTTGCTCGTTGAATTGCTCTATCAACATCGGAATCAACGGCTGTGATGTGCCCCAACTTGCGACCTGGTCGTGGAGCCTTGCCGTACAGGTGAACCGCAACATCGCTGGGAAGGAGTCCATACGAGTGCGGACCCTCACAAGAACCGACGATGTTGACCATCGCTGCGGCGGGAAAAATCAAGTCGGTCGCTCCCAAAGGATGACCAGTCACTGCGCGCATGTGATTTTCGAACTGCGATGTACGTGAGGATTCGAGTGTGATGTGACCGCTGTTATGTGGCCGCGCAGCGATCTCATTCAGGAGAAGTTTCCCGCCGCTGATGAAGAATTCGACGGCCAAAATACCGACGACGCCGATGACTTCAGCGATCACGCACGCAATCGCGACCGCCTGTTCCTCAATCTCTTGGGTAAGTCCGGACGGGACATGCACCACACTGCACATCCCATTTTCCTGAACCGTGCGAACGATGGGATAGGTCACAATCTCGCCATTGGGAGCTCGCACAATCTGTACAGCGCATTCGGCATCAATCGGAACGAGTGGTTGTACGAGCACCGGAGTCCGACGCACCGGATACCACTTTCTGATCGTTTCGCCGTCGGGTTGAAGGAGTACTCCCCTTCCGTCGTAGCCGCCTGTGGCTGCTTTCAGCACCGCCCCATTGATAAATGATCGACTGGCGGAAATCGCCTCTTCGGCATCGTGGACGACCACTGTCTCGGGCACCGGGAGCTTCTGCTCGCTGAACAAAAGCAGTTGTCGATGCTTGTCGGTAGCTACCGCCAACGCCGATGCTCCCGGGCGAACAGTGACCCCTTCATCCTCGAGCACAGCTAGCGCGAAGGAGTTGACCAGTTCGTGATCGAACGTGATGACATCACATGTCGCGGCGAATCTCCGAAGGTCCTGGACATCTCGCGCATCGCCGAGCTCGAAATCCGACCAGCGGCGGGCGGCTACCTCATCAGGGCTCGACGCCAGTACTCGAGTCTCGAGACCGAGCCGGCGGGCCGCCTCGATCATCATCACCGCGAGTTGACCGCCGCCCACGATTCCTACCGTTTGAGGTCGCTTCATGGGAGATACTTTACACGAAGAATGTTTCCGGTGTTAGTATTCGTGAAACTATTAGTAGACATCCAAACCAACCACAGCGAGAGACCGTGAATTCCGACATCCTTGAAAACCTGACCGACCCAGCGGTGCTCTTTTTTTTCCTTGGAATCGTGGTCGGGTTGATCCGCTCAAATCTTGAAGTACCTGCTCCAGTCGCAAAGTTCCTTTCCCTCTATCTTCTGATGGCCTTGGGATTCAAGGGAGGCCAAGAGCTTTCGAAAGCGGGGCTCTCCGGAGAGGGGGCAAAGGTCCTTGGCGCTGCGATCTTCCTCGCGCTCGTGATCCCAGGTATCTGGTTCCTCTTCCTGAGAAAGAGGATCAATTCATTTGACGCAGCCGCGATCGCCGCAACATATGGGTCAGTAAGTGCCGTCACATTTGTAACTGCTTCGCAGTTTGTCGCCGCCCGTGGTGACGAGGCCGGGGGTCACATGACCGTTGCCCTTGCGCTCATGGAATCTCCTGCGATCATCATGGCGGTCTTTCTCGCCACCTGGGTTCGCTCACGGCTCTCGGCCGAGTCCTTAAAGGAATCGGAAATTGCCATCACGATTCCGGTATCTCCTGCGAATCTCGAGGCACGAGCGCTTATTCCCGAGAGCGATCACGCTGCAGGAGCTCGACCATCCGAGGAGAACCATTCTCACTCAGGTACTCAACCAATCTCCGTAAAAGAAGTTTTGCGTGAGGCCTTCACCGATGGAGCACACCTACTACTCATCGGCTCAATGGTGATTGGAGCGATTTCCGGAGAAAAGGGCGGCGAGGTTATGGCGCCGTTCGTGGGCGGCATGTTCAAGGGATTCTTGGCCTTCTTTCTCCTGGAGATGGGACTTCTCGTTGCCCGTCAACTCCGCGAAGTTCGCGACGTAGGGCCCTTCCTCATTGGATTCGGAGCAATCGTCCCATTCGTAAATGCTGCGCTAGCAATGACGATCGGTTGGGCGCTTGGTTTGGACGTGGGTGACCTAACCCTGCTCACCGTTCTTGCTGCCAGCGGCAGTTACATCGTTGTACCCGCTGTCGTGAGATACGCGATCCCTGAAGCACGGCCCAGCCGATATCTGACTCTCGCACTGGCCGTGACATTCCCGATAAATATGGCGATCGGCATACCGCTTTACTACGCGATCGCTTCAGCGATCAGTGGCTGACCGCTTCATCGCTCGGAGGAGCGTTGGCCGCAATTGGGGTGTGCGGACGAGGCGCCCAAAACCAAAGGAACGCGCTCCAGCACAAGAGCAACCATCCGATGGCCAAGAGCCACGCACCAAGGACATCACTTGGCCAATGCTTTCCCAGCAGCAGTCGGCTGGGACCGTTCAGAACTCCAACCACGATGAGAATCCAACCCGTGATCGTCGAGATCGGTCGAGGGAAGAGGTACAGCGCAATCAGACCCATGGCCACCCAACCGGTGATGCCGGCGTAGGTATGCCCAGAGGGAAACGATGTTCCGATCTGATCAAGACTGACCGTCGTCCAAGGAGGGCGAGTTCGTCCCACCACATGCTTCATCGTGTTGGAAACCAGGAAACCGGCCTGTGAAGACAACAACAGGAAAAGTGCCCACCGCCATTTCCCCGCCAGCAGTAGGAGCACCGCAACGCACAGCACGATCGGGACGGTTCGCGCTCCGGCGCCTATCCATGACAACCAGTACGAC
>JBAXGZ010000122.1:0-5839 GCA_037139155.1 Actinomycetes bacterium
GGCTCCCAGACAGGATTGAGCATCGGGTGTCCGGCGACGGCCTCGGCGGCCACCAGAACAGGGGCATTGTCCACCGTTGCTGCGGAGTAGAAGGAGGAACTTCCGACGGAGCCCATCCACATCCCGCATGACACCTGACCGGCCGAGTCATAGGCCAGTCCCGTCGCGAGATAGAGACCGATGGAGTCAGCCCCGTCTTCCCTACTGCAATCGTCGATGATCGCAGCGAGATCATCGAGAACGGCATCCCACTCGGCCGTTGCTCCTCGGAGTCGCGGAACGTCGAGTCGACTTTGACCATGGTGCCATTGCGGGAGAGCGCGACCCTTCTCGCAGGTGTAACCGCGCGAAATGGGATGTTGCTGATCCCCGCGTACCTTGACCACGCGTTCGTCATCGGTAGTGACCACGATGCCGCACGCAGCGGCGCATATCCGACAGAACGAAAGTTGTTCTGACATCGGAAACGATCAGTTGTCTTCGAGGATCGATGGATCGGCGCGTAGTTCCATCCGCGCCATCGCCTCCCAGAAACCGATGAAACCGTTTCCGTCGCTCTGTCGACCTCGTTCGAGCCACCATTCGGGTACGGCACTTTCGGCTCGACCCCCGGCCGCTCGGATATGCCATGCGCGCTGACAACGTTGCTCGAGAGCGACAGCGCGTTGATGCACCGCACGAATCGTTGATCCGAGAACAAAGACGCCATGGCCAGCCAACAATGCAAGATTCGCATCGCCCATCGCTAGAACAGCATCACGGGCAGCAGCAGCGTTATCGACCCCACCGCCATATTCATCAATGACCACAAGATCTCCACCGCCACCGAGTCCGGAACTCTGATCGTAAATCGGAGGTGCTTCACCCATATCGGCCCAGACCGTGCCGAACAGTGGATGACTGTGCATCGCTACGCCGACATCCTCACGAAGCTTGTGGAGTTCAAGATGAAGCGGGATTCCCAGAGGAGCCGGCCAATCGCCCTCGACAACACGACCCTCGAGATCGATACGGATCAATTGCGAGGGACGCAATTCATCCCACGTGATGAACCAGGGATTGCACAGGAGCGTGCCATCGCCAAGGTTGACCGTTATGTGTCCGGCGAGGTGATCGGCATAGCCCTCTCTCCAGAGCGCGCGCGCCAGGATGACAAATTCCTGTCGAAGCGTAAGTTCCGGAAGCAACTGGTCCGGAGTTGGCCGAAATCCCATCGTGGTCCCCCATGTCCTGCCCGGACCACTCAAAGCGAGAGGCCGAGTTCTGTCGTGAACTCGAACACTAGAGTCCGCTCATGCGATTCACAGGGAAACGAATTTTTGTCACCGGCGCTGCCGCCGGAATCGGTGAAGCAACGGTGCAACTCTTCCGCGATGAAGGGGCCGAGGTCGTCGGTGTCGATATCGCCGAGGCCGAAGGGGTTGACTACTGCGATGTCACCGATCCCCAATCGGTGCAGGCTGCTATGGACGCCGCAGTCGGCCAATTAGGAGGCCTCGACGTTCTCGCCAATGTGGCGGGAGTGAACTGGTTTTCCAAACTTGAGGACATCACGCTCGACCTCTGGAACCGTCACCTCGCCGTCAACCTCACAGGACCAATGTTGGTCTCACAAGCAGCGCTTCCTCATCTGCGCGCGTCAACCGGCAACATCGTCACCGTGGGGTCGATCTCGGGTCTGCAGGGTCAGCCGTACAACTCGTCCTATTGCGCCTCCAAGGCCGGTCTCATCATGTTCATGAAGGCACTGGCCGTCGAACTGGCCGCTGACCGAATCCGAGTCAATCTCGTCTGTCCCGGTGGCGTTGATACGGCGATGTCCACCAATGCACTCTCGAACATCAAGGGCGAGATCGACTTCTCCCATTTCCCAAAGATGATGGGCGTACTGCCGGGGATGATGCCCCCGATCAAGATTGCCGAAGCTCTCGCGTATCTTGCCTCGGACGCGGCGAGCACAACGACCGGCGCCAGTCTGGTCGTCGACAACGGGACCCTCTGGTAATGGCGCTCACGAGCGATCTTGATCAGATCCACCAGTTGAAGGCTCGTTACTTTCGAATGATGGACATCAAGGACTGGGACGGCCTGCGCGACGTCTTCACCGATGATGTCGTGATCGATACAACCGAAGACAGCGGCACCATCATCACCGGACGCGACGAGTACCTTCCGTTCCTTATTTCCCAAATCGGCGATGTCACAACGGTTCATCATGGCCACATGCCGGAGATTTCGTTCCTTGACGACGACAACGCCGCCGGAATCTGGGCCATGGAGGACGAACTGTGGTGGCCTGAAGGCCAACCGATAACCCATCTTCACGGATTCGGCCACTATCACGAGACCTACGTGCGCACACCGGAGGGCTGGAAGATCAGCTCACTCCGCCTCACTCGTCTGCACCGCGATATCACCTTCGCACCGGCCAAGGGCTGACGCTTCGACAACCTCACTCAGTCGAGAAGTTTTGCTTTTGAAGCGGCGAATTCTTCGTCTGACAGAGATCCGGCACTATGCAGCTCGGTCAGCTTCTGAAGCTGCGCAACGTGATCGCCGGCCGAATCACGCGAGAAGCGTGAGGTCAGGCCCGACCATGTCTTCGATGCGGATGCCTTGATGCCATCAACATCAATGTCGAGATGAGAGTCCGGAAACTCCACCAGCGAGCGCCTCCGCAGGTATTCGAGCCCGAGAGCACCAACCGCTCCAAGAAGGATGACTGACCACCACAGGCGCAGAGCCGGCGAAGGAACGAGCCACAGGATCAGGAGGTATGCCACCGCGGCACCTATCCAGAATGTGGTTCGGTCGGCATTGAGAACCGGAGCGATCGCACGGCGAGCCCATGTCGCGACTCGATTTGGTCCGATGATGACCATCCCAGCAACGATGACCGCGCCCCATGAAATGAGGAGCCACGCCGTATCGAAGAGCAATTCGGAGAGGATACTGAAAATGATTTTGCCAGCAACGCTGTACTGGTCGTTGGTGATGATCGATCCCACGTAATTACCCGAGAGACGGCGCATCGTCGTGAGAAGGAAGCCAACGATGATGATCGACCAGCCGATGTTACGAAGTGTGATCCGTCGACGACCGCGTGCGAGCCAAAGCGCGAGCAAATAAATCCCGGTGATGACCACGAACAGGATTGGGCCCAAAATATTGGCGACTTTGACGATTCTCTGGATATTCGCCAATTGGTCAGATTTGAAAATAGTGATCTGACCGACGTCGGCGGGAATCTTGTCCATAACCGATGACGGAATCCCGAGATCGGTTCCGACGATCTTGACAATTTCACCCACATCAAGGGTGACCGTACCGCCACTCGATGACGCAACCTTCGACTTGTCTTCAAGGAGGTTCACGAGTGCCGTATGCGCAGTTTCGTTGACGTTGTGCCAGATCTTCTGCACTCGGTCGGTCGCAAGAATCTTTTCAACTGCAGTGCCAGCTGCTGCTCGCAGACCGGCAGAAAGCGGACCGGCGAGGCCTTGCCAGCTTTCCGGAAGCTTCTCGGCCAATTCCTTCTGAACATCGACATTGGTATAGATCTCTTCGACGATGTAGGTGGAGAGCGCCGCCTGCACTTTCGGATTCGACAAGATTTTGTCGCTGGCGGCCACCCACTTCGGTGTGCTCAGGACCTGTCGCTTCACCCAAATATCGGCCGCGGTCCCGAACATCAAGACCGACGCCAGGACGATCAAAAGGAGAACGGCGATTCGTCGCATCCGACCCGAAGGGGCATTGCTGCCAACTGAAGGAGTCTCTTCCACGTCCGGGGTTGTCGAAGTCATAGAGGAGAGTCTGCCCCTCCACGATGCCGCTGTCGTGGACTCTCAGAGGCGCTGGTCAGGGGGTCGTCGGAGTGAACTCGATATCGACCCGGTCATAGGCCCTCGTGAAGGTCGCTCCGAGGATCTTTGGCTCGGTTCCGGGCACGAGGCGCCAGTCAGGAAGCCGCTTAAGAAGTTCCTCAAACATGATTCGGATCTCGATCCGGGCCAGAGAAGATCCCAGACAGAAATGGGTTCCGAATCCGAAACCAATGTGGTTATTCGGTGAACGGGTCACGTCGAAGCGATCGGGATCGGAAAAGACCCGTTCGTCCCGGTTCGCTGACGCGTACATCAGGAGGACTTCGTCGCCCGCCTTCATTTGCTTTCCATGGAACTCGAAATCGACAGTTACCGTTCGGCGCATATTGAGAATTGGGGTCACCCACCGAATGAATTCTTCGACCGCAGTTTCGGCGAGCAATTCAGGGCGATCAATCAGCATCTGCTTCTGATCCTGTTGGAGGGCTAGCTCCCGAATGATCGCTCCGATGACCGTGCGTGTGGTCTCGGCGCCTCCGTCAAGGACGAGGAGCGCCTCGGAAATGATCTCGCCCTCATTCCAAAGCCGACCACCCTGCTCGGTCGTGCTCCAGATTGAGATGAGATCGTCTTGCGGCTCGGCTCGACGCTGTGCGATCAGTTCCATCATCGCTCCAGCGAATTCCATGATGGCGTTCTGTGAACGTTCCGAAATCGGCGACGGTGAACCGTCCGGCGGATTCTGACCCGATTCATGCATCGTGATTTCGGACCATTCACGGATCTTCGGCCACATCTCACGCGGAAAACCGATCTTCTCGCCGATGAGAATTGCCGGTAGCGGCGAAGCGAGCGCATCGACGCTTTCACAACGACCCTCCGACGAAACTGCATCGATGAGATCAGTTACGACGGAACGGATGCGATCTTCGAGAAGCTTTACGGCCCGCGGAGTGAACTGGCGGGCGACAAGCATCCGTTGTTGCTGGTGTTCAGGGTCGTCGCGATTGATCATCGACGTGTCGTCGTGTTGATCGGTCGCCGGTCGACTTCCTTCCTCGGAGGTGAACACGGCGGTGTTCTTCTCAATCTCGACGATGTCCTCGTAGCGTGAGATCCCCCACAACTTGTGGATCGGGTCCCAGTGGACAGGGTCATTGTCCCGAAGCCATCGATAGGCCGCCCACGGATCGACGTAAAACTGCGGATCAAGCAGATTCAGATACGGCGCCTCTACTGCGGTCATAACCCCTCCAATGTCCTGTCGAATGCCCCGGCCGAGTCTTGCTCATCTCCTCGATCTAGGAAACCCGTTTCGTAGAAACTTTCGCAGAAGCCTTCGGAGGTCGATCCATCGCAAATGGTATGAGTGGGGCGATCTCCATCTCCGCCGTCGGTAGAATCAAAGAGCAACGTGAAGGGGGACCCGATGGCGACTGCATTTCCAGAGAACCACGACGAGCCTGACGTCATCGTCGTCGGTGCAGGTTTTGCCGGCCTGTATATGTTGTATCGACTCCGAGAAATGGGGTTGAGCGCCATTGGTATCGAAGCCGCGTCAGGCGTTGGCGGTACCTGGTGGTGGAACCGCTATCCCGGCGCTCGATGCGATATTCGCTCGCTTGATTACTCCTACTCGTTCGATCCCGATCTGGAACAGGAATGGGAATGGAGCGAGAAGTACGCAACTCAGCCCGAAATCCTCGCTTACGCGAATCACGTGGCCGATCGTCACGATCTTCGACGCGACATCCGGTTCAACACGAAGATGACCGATGCGCGATGGAATCATGATGAGCAGTCTTGGACCGTCACCACCGACCAGGGTGAAACCTGGTCGCCCCAGTTTCTTGTGATGGCCGTCGGTGCGCTCTCCGCTGCGAGCCATCCAAACATTGATGGAGTTAATGACTTCGCCGGCGAACTCGTCCACACTGCGCACTGGCCTCATAACGAACTTGATCTCGCTGGAAAACGCGTTGCGGTCATCGGCACCGGCTCATCGGGCATCC
>JBAXGZ010000123.1:0-5692 GCA_037139155.1 Actinomycetes bacterium
GTTCGAGACCTTGAACCGGAAACGCTGTGGAAGCGGGTGTCGGTCGTTCCGCAGCGCCCGTATCTGTTCTCGGGAACCGTGCGCTCGAACCTGTTGTTTGCGAACGAAAACGCGTCGGAAAACGACCTCTGGACGGCTCTCGAGATCGCGCAGGCTGCCGACTTCGTCAACGCCATGCCCGAGAAACTCGACTCGCCGATTTCGCAGGGAGGCACGAACGTCTCCGGTGGTCAACGACAGCGTCTTGCCATCGCCCGTGCGCTCGTTCGTAAACCTGGCATCTACGTGTTCGACGATTCCTTCTCGGCCCTCGACCTTGCGACCGATGCTCGACTGCGCACCGCCCTGGTGCCGGTCACCACCGATGCGGCGCTGATCATCGTCGCCCAGCGTGTCTCGACCATCAAGTACGCCGATCAGATTCTCGTACTGGAAGACGGCGTCTGTGTCGGACTTGGCTCGCACTATGAACTGCTCGAAAACTGCCCGACCTACGCCGAAATCGTTGAATCGCAAATGAGTGCCGAGGAAGCAGCATGAGCGAAACTTCCGAAGAACAGGTCGTTTCGCCCCCGAAGCAGCAAATGGCTGTTGGTCCTCGAATGATGGGCGCGACCGTGCCTCTCGAGAAGTCGAAAGACTTCCGCAATTCGTCGCTGCGCTTGCTCTCGTGGATGCGTCCTGAACGGACACGACTGATCTTGGTGGTGATTACTTCGGTCGTCAGCGTTGTGATGTCCGTGGTTGGCCCCAAGATCCTTGGCAATGCGACGAACTTGATCATCAACGGTGTGCGTTCGCCCAACGGGATCGACTTCACGGCATTGCACCGCACGATCCTCACCGTTGGTGGGTTGTATCTCGGTTCCGCGGCGCTTGCCTACACCCAAGGATTCCTTCTCGCCGGTGTCATCCACCGCACAATGCGTCGTCTTCGTTCCGCAGTCGAAGACAAAATCAACACTCTTCCCCTTGGGTACGTCGATAAGACGCCCCGCGGGGATCTGCTGAGCCGTGTCACCAATGACATTGACAACGTTGCGCAAAATCTTGCGCAAACCATGAGCATGTCGACGATTTCGATCCTCACCGTTGTCGGTGTGCTCATCATGATGCTGACGATTTCACCATTGCTTTCGCTCGTTGCCGTCACCACAGTTCCGATCACGCTTTTCACCGTCAAGTTCATCGCCGGAAAGTCGAAGAAGCGATTTATCGCGCAATGGAGCCACACCGGTTCGCTCAACGCCATTGTCGAAGAAACCTTCGCGGGTCACGCCCTGGTGAAGGTCTTTGGTCAGCAACAGGCAACCGAAGACCGCTTCGAAGCTACGAACAATCAACTGTTCGAAGCCTCCTTCGGTGCGCAGTTCATCTCGGGAATGATCCAGCCGGCCATGATGCTGGTGAGCAATCTCAACTATGTCGCCATTGCCGTCATCGGTGGTCTGCGAGTGGCATCGGGCACTTTGAGTATCGGTGATATTCAGGCCTTTATTCAGTACTCGCGCCAGTTCACTCAGCCCATCAACCAGTTGGCCTCGATGGCCAACATGTTGCAGTCGGGCATCGCGTCGGCCGAGCGCGTGTTCGAGTTCCTTGATGTCGATGACCAATCGCCTGACCCAATCGATGCAAAGACCGTGGCGTCGCCGCAGGGTCGTGTGGCCTTCGAGGGCGTCACGTTCTCGTACGCACCCGACAAGTCGCTCATCGCCGACCTCTCACTGGTGGCCGAGCCGGGACAGACCATCGCCATTGTCGGACCAACCGGAGCCGGCAAGACCACGTTGGTCAACCTACTCATGCGGTTCTACGAACTGAACGGCGGAGCCATCACCCTCGATGGTGTCGATGTTTCACAGATGCGTCGTGATGACCTGCGCTCGAGCATGGGGATGGTGCTGCAGGACACGTGGCTGTTCGGCGGAACCATCCGCGACAACATCGCCTACGGACGTCTCGATGCCACCGAAGATGAAATCATGGCGGCAGCACGGGCAACACATGTCGACCACTTCGTTCGCTCTATGCCCGACGGGTACAACACGATGCTCGACGATGAGGCGAGCAATCTGAGCGCCGGTGAAAAGCAGTTGCTGACAATTGCCCGTGCGTTCCTTGCCGAACCAACGATCCTCATCCTCGATGAGGCAACAAGTTCGGTCGATACCCGCACCGAGGTGCTCATCCAGCACGCGATGGCCGCGTTGCGATCGAATCGAACAAGTTTCGTCATCGCCCATCGCCTGTCGACCATTCGCGACGCCGACATCATCCTCGTCATGGAGAACGGTCGCATCGTGGAACAGGGCAACCACGAGGAACTGCTCGATGCCGGCGGGGCCTATTACAAGCTCTACAACGCACAGTTCGTGGCCGCGGCCATCGATCTGGACGCCATCTGAACCTCGGTTTTCCGACACCTGTCATCCCCCCTAGGGTGACGGTTCAGTCGGGGGACGAAGGGGAATGAGATGTCGAGCGAGTCGGAACTGGTGAGCGCGAACTCATCGATCACCGACGACGTCGGCCCCGTTTCGTTGCGTAATCGCGTCTTCGCTGTCGTTATCGCGCTGCAATTTGTCTTGGTGCTGGTGAACGGCTCGACCACCATGGCGCTGCCCGGAATTCGCGATGGTCTGGGCGCTACCAACAGCGAATTGCAGTGGTACGCGTCGCTCTTTGCGCTGACGTTCTCGCTGGTATTGGTGCTCGCCGGCCGCCTCGGAGATCTTCTCGGCACCCGACGACTGCTCATGATCGGATTCGGGGCCCTCCTTGCATCGTGGGTACTCAGCGCCGCATCACCAAACATCTACATGCTCTTGATCGCTCGCGCCCTTCAGGGAGTGGCTGGTGGAGTCACCGCACCGCAACTCTCGGCGATGATTCAACGCACGTTCAGCGGCCATACCCGCATTCGAGCATTCTCGGTGTTTCTGATGTTCGCCGGCGGTGGTTTCATGCTCGGGCAGTTGAGCGCCGGTGCACTCACGAACGCGAACCTCTTCGGCGCCGGCTGGCGATGGGCGTATCTGCCGTTCATTCCGATCGGACTCATCGTGTGGTTCATCGCCGCGAAGGTGCTGCCGAAAACGCTGCCGGGCACCGCCGGACAACTCGACATCAAGGGCGCGGCGGTGCTTGCCGTCGTGGCGTTCTTCTTGATGTTTCCCCTCATCCAGGGCCGCAATGCCGGTTGGCCGGTGTGGATCTTGTTGATGCTGGCCTGTTCGGCGCCGCTCTTCCTCGCCTTCATCCGCTACGAACGGAATCTTGTTCGGCGCGGGGGCGACCCCCTTGTGAATCCAGTGCTCTTTGCCATTCGTAGTTTCCGCGTTGGCAACATCATCACGTTGCTCGTCGGTCTTCTCTCCGCCGCCGGACCGATCTATCTCATTCTCACGATCCAACTTGGTTTCGATAGGAATCCGCTTCAGGCGGCCCTCCTCACCTGCCCAATGCCATTCGCGAACATGTTCGGCTCCTTGGCTGCCGCTCCCCTCTTGCGTCGCTACGGCCGCGGTGCGGTCGTCATTGGTGCTGCGCTCAACGCGTTGGCGGCTGCCGCGGTGCTCTATGCCGATCGAGTCGGCGCGGGAGAATTCAAGGCCGTCCATCTCGTGCCTGCCGTTGCGCTGCTGGGTTTTGCGCTTGGTATTTCGATCGCCGTCACCATCGCCTTCGTGCTGTCTGAGGTTCCCCATGAATACGCCGGCGCGGCATCAGGGGTGCAGGCCACCGGCCTCCAATTAGCTGGAGCCATCGGCATTGCGGTGGTCGGCGTGGCGTATTGGGGCCGCATTGGCAGTTCCGATGACTTGAGCGTCTACATCGATGGCATCAACGCGGTGATGTGGATCAGCATTGGTCTCGCCGCAATTCAGGCCGCGTTGGTGATCTTGTTGCCACGACATAGAGCGAGACCAAATGAGACGTTCGTCCTCGCCGACCCTGAACTTCTCGTCATGCCCGACCTGCATACCGACGACGTGTGAGGTCCGACAGCGCCAAACAAACAGCGCTCAACTGACCCCACATCGAACGTCGCTCGACCATCGAAGGTCACCGACCAACGCCCGTAGGTTCAGATCGATGTCAGTTCAGCGCTGCATCAGCTTGAAAATGGCGCCGGTGTTGTCGACGAAGAGACCCAGTCGGCCGAACGGTGAGTCGTGAACAGGAGTAATTGACTGCCCGCCAAGCTCAACGATCTTTTTTGATGCCGCGTCAATGTCTTCGACTTCGAAGTAAATCTCCCAATGCGAAGGGAACTCTGGAGCCATATGCGGAGTCGCGTCGATCACGCCTCCGAGTTGGGTTTCACCATCGACAACACGCGTGTAACGAAACTCGGGAGAGTCGGTCATCACGTCAGTTGTCCAGCCAAACACCGTTCGATAGAACGCAAGCGCGTTGTCGTAGTCGAACGTGTGGAGTTCAAACCAACCCGGAGCCCCGGGTTCATCAATGTGGCCGAATCCACGATGTGTTCCGGGTTGCCAAACACCAACGACGCTTTGGTCGGGGGCGATGATCGCAGCCATGAATCCCATGTCAAGAACTGGCGTTGCGGGGACGATCACCTGCGCACCGGCCGTCTCTGCCGAAGCAACCGTGGCGGCACAGTCGCTTGAGGCGAGATACACCAGCCACGAATCAGGACCCGGGTGGGATTCGCGCCTGCGATTCGAGCCAGCGATGCGTTCACCGTCATGGAGGAAATTCACATAGCCGCCGAACTTGGAATCCGAAGGCTCGATCTCCCAGCCGAGGAGTGCCGAATAGAAGGCATGACTTGCCTTGATGTCACTGGTCGAGAGTTCGATCCAGACAGGAGCTCCGAGTGGTGCATCGATTCGACGAGTCATGGGTAGTCCTTTCGTGTGCAGAGACGCAGCCTAAACGTCACCAGGTTTCGGAAAAGCAGTGGTCCCCGCCGGTTGGTCGCGATCGGTTCGCCCCTATCGTGTACCGGGCATGAGTGATGTTCCCCACAGTCCAGGTTGGTGGCAGGCCGGCGATGGCCGTTGGTATCCACCGCCGCCGGGTCTCTCCGATGAGACCGCGGCCCGACCGCCAACGCCTCCACCCGATCGTCCACCGTCACCGTTCGATCCCGGAGCGAAGCGTCCCCTACTGCCGCTGCCTCCCGAACCGGATCGGCGGCGACCACGGCGAGGGCCCCTCGTCGGGCTGATCGCCGTACTGCTGGTCATCGCCATGATCGTCGGCCTCACGATTGCGATATCCGATCGAGAATCGAAGAACGCATCGGCAAACGATCCTGCGTATCAACTTGTCATCGAGCAAGTACTCGACTCGGAGTTGACCAATCTGATCTTCCTCGAAACATTTTGGGACAGCTATGGCGTGTTTGCCGACGAGTGGAGGACCGCCACCCAAGCAGAACGTCCTGCAATCGCCGAACGATGGCTCGAAGACCTTTCTTCTCAGCTGGCGCAATTCGCTGACGACCTCGCCTTCATCGAGGATGACTACACCGCGCAGAAGTACAAAGACGGTTCGGTACCCGATTCGGTCCGTGACCTCGCTGTCTCCCACTACCAATCTTGGGCTGACTGGGCAGCAGCAGTAGAGGCGCTCGCTCGCGACTGGCTCCGCGACCCATCATCGAAACTCAGCCTCTACGGCTACATCACCGAGGTACAACCGGATCTCGACACAC
>JBAXGZ010000124.1:0-5675 GCA_037139155.1 Actinomycetes bacterium
CTCGGGCAGGAACTGGCCTACGCCTTCGCTCGTGAAGGTTCCGACGTCGTCCTCGTCGCTCGAACCGAATCGAAGCTCCAAGAGGTCGCCGACGAGATCTCTCGTCAATGGCCCGAGCGTCGAGCACTGGTGTGCCCCACCGACATTTCCGATGCAGAACAAACTCAACGAATGGTCGACGCAACAATCGCTGAGTTCGGTCGTATCGACTGCCTCGTGAACAGCGCCTACGTTCCGCCTCCGTTCACAATGTTTGAAGACGCGAATTTCGACGACTGGCGTAAGTCCTTCGACATCACCGTGTTCGGAACACTTCAACTCACCCAACAAGTGATTCCGCACATGAAGTCCAACGGTGGCGGGTCCATCGTGTTCGTGAATTCGATGATCCAAAAGAAGCCGCTTGCCACGCAATCTGGTTATGCAACCTCGAAGGGAGCCCTCACGGTTGCCGCTCGAATGCTCGCCAAGGAACTTGGGGCTCATCGCATCCGCGTGAACTCAACGTTCATGGGTTGGATGTGGGGTCCGCCGGTCGAGGGTTACGTGAACTACGCCGTCAGCACTGGCCAGGACCGCGACGCCGTTATCGCCGACATCACCAAAGACATCCCGCTGGGGATCATTCCCGATGATGCCGATTGCGCCAATGCCGTCGCCTTCTTGGCGTCCGACCTCGCCTCGGTCATCACTGGCGCTGAGCTCGACGTCAACGGTGGCGAGATGATGCTCTGATCGAGCTCATCAGCGACCTCAACTTCTGACACAATCACCCGAACACCATCGAGGAGGACCACGATGCCTACCGAACAGCACGCAGAAATGCTCTGGGAGACTCCCAGCCACGAAGAAATCATCGGTATCACCAAGAGCCATGTCGAAGCCATGGAAACCATGGACATCGACGAGGTGTGGGTCCAAGCGGGCATGCACCACGTGATGCTCCGCACGATCGGACGTAAGTCGGGCAACGAACACAAGATTGCCCTTCCCTACTGGCGCGACCCCGACGGGGTGCGTGTCGTTGTTGCGTCCTACGCCGGTCACGAAAAGCACCCGGCGTGGTTCATCAACCTGCGCGACCGAGATGCAAACCCTGAGATTTACATCAAGGTGCAGGACGGCGAGTTTTGGTCGGTTCCGGAAATCCTTGACGGGGGCCCCGAACACGATCGCATCTGGGAACTCCTGTGTGATGACCGCGCGTGGTACCGCGATTATCAAAAGAAGTGCAATCGCACGATTCCGCTGGTGCGCCTGCCCGAGACCCGTTCAGTCTGAGAACTTCCTAACGACAACGACTGGCTGAGGTCAGTCGCATCCTTCGGGACCGCAAACCTCGCCCTCGATGATCACGTCGAGGGCGGGTTCGCGTTCAGACCACACCCGATCAAGGACCTGAAGCAGAACCTCGGGTGGTTGCGCGCCAGCAACGGCAAGTCGGCGATCGAAGACAAAGAACGGGACACCAGTGACCTGCATTGACGCGGCGGTCGCCTCGTCCATGCGGACTTCCTCGGCGAATGCATCAGTGGTGAGCACAGCGGCGACTTCATCAGGATCGAGTCCCGCATCGATCGCCAGTCGCTCGACCACTTCGGGGAGGCCAATCGCTTCTCCCTCAGAGAGGTAGCCGCGCAACATCCGTTCCTTCACCTGCGTCTGAAGTCCTCGGGCCGCCCCGAGATGGATCATCCGGTGGGCATCGAAAGTGTTGCCCGGCTGCACGCGATCGAATTGAAACTCGACTCCACACTCGGCGCCGGTGGCCGTCATGCGATCGATCATCGCCTGCGCGTCCTCAGGGGATGCTCCGTACTTTTTCGCCAACATCCCGACGTAATTGCCCTGCCTCGCCACCGGAGCCGTGGGGTCAAGTTCGTAACTGTGCCAAGTGATCTCAACATTCTCGCCATGTTCGAATTGAGCAATCGCAGCATCGAGATTCGCCTTGCCGATCGCGCACCAAGGGCAGACCACGTCGGACCAGATATCAACTCGGAGGGTCTCGTCGGTTGCGCTCATGGTCTCTCCTGACTTTGCGTCACCAAAGCGTACCGGGCTGCCGCTCGTTCATATCGAGGCGACCGTCAGACCAATCGCCGCAGCGGCGACCAACGACGCGGGAGTCACTGATTTTCTCGACTCCTCGAGGATGGCTCCGCTCGCGTTCGAAACCGATGAGAAGACCCAACGCCAGCGTAGAAACGAAAGGGAGCAGATCATCGATAGCCATCGGAGCAATTCTCCCAGTCCAGAGATGAGAACACCCCCAATGAACAGTCACGAGTAGGTTGGCAACCGATATAGGGGAACGTCACGGGGATCGGCACGATGGAAACTGAGACGCACGAGCCAAAGAATCCCCTCACCCGAGCAATGGTGCTTCTCTTCCTGCTCACCGCACTCATGTCGCTCGGCTACGGCAGCGTGTTCACCCTTCTCGCTGACATCAGAGATAAATACGGCTTCACCGACGGTCAGGTCGGAATCATCGCGTTCGCCGGACTCTTCACCGGTGTACTTAGCCAGTTATTTCTGGCCCGCTATTCCGACCGTGGCTATGCGGTACTCATGATGCGGGCAGGCATCGCCTGCGCGTCCCTCGGAATGTTGTGGATGGTTTTCGCAACCTCGTTATGGCAGTGGATCGCAGCCCGCCTGCTCCTCGGACTCGGATCCGGCATGGTCGGTCCAGCGATCCGGCGAATCATCATCGCCCGGGATCCGCAACGAGTTGGCGCGAATCTTGGTCGTCAAACCGCGTTCGACGTCGCCGGCTTCGTTCTCGGGCCCGCCCTCTCCGCCGTCTTGGCGCAACTGTTCGGGCTACGAGCGCCCTTCATATTCCTCACCATTACGTTCTTTCTTGCGATCTTCTTTGTTGGCCGAGTCACGACGGCTGCAGATGCAGCCGCCGCCGAGCAATCGACTGAAAAACGCGCATCGCTCCTTCGCCTTCCGGCGATGCAATCAGCGCTGTTTGCCGCGATCGCGTTTTACCTCACCATCGGGATGTTCGAAGCGCTTTGGGCGATCCTCCTTCGTGACCAGGGCGCCGAAACGTGGCTCATAGGACTCACGCTCAGCGTGTTCACGATTCCAATGATTATTTTCGCTCCCAAGGGCGGAGCGCTCGCGCAAAAACGAGGACCAATGCGCGTTGTCACCATAAGCATCACCGTCGCGGCGATCGCTACATGCCTCTACGGGTTCGTACCGCTCTGGCTACTCGTCGCGATCTCTGGGATCCATGCAGTCGCTGATGCGTACACGATGCCAGCAAATCAAGTCGCCGTTGCCGTCTCGAGTCCTCCCGATCAACTTGCAGCCGGTCAAGGCATGCTCGGAGCAACAGGACTGGCCATCGCCGCGGCATCGGCACTTATCGGATCCGCAGTCTACGAAGCCTTCGGCCGCGCATCGGTTTTCACTGGCACTGCCGTTCTCATGATGTTGTGTCTCGCGATGTCACGATGGCGTTGGCGAGCACAGCCTTCGCTCCACGACATCACCGGTTAGCGCCGAGAGCACGGGTGATCCTCTCTCGAAAGTGATTCCCGAGAGACGTGCTGACGAATCAGTCGCCGGTTTCGAGCGCGTAGGAACGATTGCCGGACGGGTCAACCGGGACATCCCCAGCCAAGGTGATCCGCTCGTGGCATCGATGCATTCCCTTGGGAATGTCGGTGGGCACGATATGGGCTGTCGCCCGATTGTCCCAGAACGCAATGCTTCCCGGCTCCCACCGGAAGCGCACCGTAAATTCCTGACGCTGAAGATGCTCGTACAACATCGCCAGGATGTGGTTGCTCTCTCGGCGAGAGAGTTCGACGATGTAATCAGTGAAATTCGGTTCGACGAAGAGCACCTTCTCACCGGTTTCCGGATGAACCCTCACGACGGGATGGACAACGCGAAGCGGTCGAGACATGAACGCTTTCGCGACCTCTCCCGGCATTTCGCCTCGATCGATTGGTAGTGCGTTGTGGTTCACCGCATGCAGGCCATCGATGAACGCTTTGATTTCGGGCGAGAGGTAGTTGTAGGCCATGGCGAGATTGGCCCATTGCGTGTCGCCGCCATAGGGCGGAACCACGACGGCCCGAAGAATCGAAGCCATCGGAGGTGCTTCGATGAATTTCACATCGGTATGCCAACGGCTTTCAATGCGAGGTCCTCCGGAACCCTTCTTCTCCTTCACGTTGGCGGTTCCCTGCTGATTGTCGAGGAGCAGGATCTCGGGGTAATCGGGGAATGCAGGTGGGAACGTTGGATGACCAGGGATCGGCTCGCCGAATGCGCGGGCGAGGGCGAGATGCTGATCGCGGTCGATGAACTGATCGCGGAAGAAGACCACCTTCCACTCCAAGAGCGCCGCCCGAATCTCGGCGACGACTGCGGGATCGAGCGGTTTGGTCAGATCCACACCGAAAATTTCCGCCCCGGTGTACCCGGTCATCGGTCGGACATCGACACCCAGCTCCGACACCTGAGAGGTTTGCTGTTCCATGTTTTCCCCCTAAATCCTCAAACCCTCACGTTATGTCAGAACCCCAGCTCCGGCGGAAATGAACGGACACTCGCCGTTCAGATGCTCTACTACTTCCATGTCTCGTCGCCCTTTGGCCCGCTCAGATTCCCCCTCAGCACCGCTGTGCTCGCGCCGTAGAACCGCGACCATCGCGGCAGGCCTTCTCGTCCTCGCCCTTTCGATCGCTTCCTGCGGTTCGGGTTCTTCTTCATCGAATCAAACCGAGGAATCCGCCACAACCGCTGCCCCCTCCACGACCTCCACCACCGCGCCACCGACAACCACCACGGTCGATCCGGGGACGCTTCCCCAGACTGACGAGAAGCCATCTGGCGGCGGAGCAGCATTCGATTCACGCATGAAGGTGCTCGCCGAGGCAATCACCAACAACACTCCCGAGACCGCGATCTCAACGTTCTTCCCCGTGACCGCCTACAAACAGACGAAGAAAAACACTGACCCGGCAGCCGACTGGAACAACCGACTCATCGCCAATTTCAAAGTCGATGTCGCCGACGCCAACAAAAAACTCGGTCCCAATGCAAAGAGCGCGATCTTTACCGGAGTCAGCGTTCCCGACACTGCGGTCTGGGTAAAGCCGGGTGAGGAATACAACGTCGGCCCGTACTGGCGCGTGTTCAAGGCCCAAATGAATTTCGGCGTCGATGGGAAGAACGTGCAGATTCCAATCGAGTCAATGATCTCATGGCGCGGCCAGTGGTACGTGGTGCATCTCGGCAAGATCCGCTGATCAAGACCGGCCGCACGTATCTCAGCCGGTGGTCTTCTTCCGGTAGTTCGACATGTGTTCACGGACGTCGGGCGCGTAATTGAGCAAATTCTGATTACGTGCCTCGAGCGCGATTGCGCTCGTGAGACTCGAAGCCTCGACGTTGTGCCAGAGGACCTCTTTCGTGGTTCGAAGTCCACTCGCCGTATAGGAGGCCATCATTCGTGCGTAGCCGAGCGCGAGGTCATCGAGATCACCATCGGCAACGACTCTCGAAACGAGACCCATCCTCAATGATTCAGCAGCATCGATATCGCGACCAGTGAGTATGAGATCAAAAGCATTGGCATTCCCGATGAGTCGGGGAAGAAGGTACGTGATACCGATATCAGTTCCCGAAAGACCGGTGCG
>JBAXGZ010000125.1:0-5593 GCA_037139155.1 Actinomycetes bacterium
GCGGGATGAATTCGCTCAATGACGTCGTCGTGATGGGCTGCGTGGTTGGGGTCGTCGCCATCGTTGACGGCATCGTGGCACCATTCACGGGCGAGGTCGTTGTCGTGTTGAGGAAACCGAGATCAGGCGTGGCATTGGGATCAGGAATGGGTCGAAGTCCACGGAAGACGTCGAACATCGGCTGCGAAGCAGCCACGTTGAGTTCGAGAACGCTCGCCGCACCCTTGAATGTGCCGGTGGCTACGGGGGTGAAACTCACGAGAGCATCTGGATCGAACGTACGGAACTGCGAACCAAGATCAACAAGATCCTGAATGGTGAATTCGGTATCGAGGGTGACGTTCTTCTGCGCGATTCCGAGGAAGTCCTTCAGAATGAACGGGTTGCGAACTCCCTGAGAAACGGCCTTCTTCAGTGCCGCACGAATGAACTGCTGCTGGCGAGTGACCCGACCGAAATCACTCGTTGGATCTTCTTGCCATGTCTTCATGCCATTGCGCGAGATCTCGAAGTGGCGGGAGCGAGCGAACGCAAGAGCCTGCTCTCCCGTGAGCACCTGACAACCCGGCTCGTACTGAAAGAGGCCTGTGGCCTGATCACGCGATGGGAAGTTGAAATAGACCGGAACTCCGCCGACGGCCTTCACCAACGATTCGAATCCTTGAAAGTCGACCATTGCATAGTGATTGATGGGAATTCCGAAATCTTGATTAATCGTCTGAATCAGACGTTCGGGGCCGCCAAGCGAGAGTGCCGTGTTGATTCGGCCCTGCCCGCCACCAGCGATATCTACCCACAGATCACGCGGCAGGGAAAGCAGCGCGGCCTGTTGAGTCTTCGGCTCGACTCGCAGAATCATGATCGTGTCGGTGTTGAGCGACTTGCTCCGACCACGAAGGACCGGGTCACCCTCGGCCAGTCCCATTCCGTCGTCGATGCCGACGAGGAGGATATTCATCGCCTCACCGGGTGCTGACGCAGCCTGGAGCGATGTACCCACATCAATCCGAGGAAGGGCACTGGCCTGGCTGTAGGCCCACGCCAAGCCACCCGCCGCAATGAGGCAGGTGAAAACGATCACAACGTTGAGTGAGAGCAGCAGCCGCTGGGGCCACGTGCGGGAGGGACGACTCACGACGCTGATGCTACCGGAGGCCCCGATCCGGCGAACGTCAGCCCGCACCAGTGCGGAACTCGCGCCGTAGGCTCATGCGATCGTGACTGCGTCAACCCTTACCGCCCAGCGCATCGAGCCCCTTGTCGTCGTCGGTGGCTACGTGGCGTCCGGTCTAGTTGATCTGACCTCAGACCTTTCGGCTCTTGATTCAGCGGGGTGGTGGGCCGTCGTCATCCCCTTCGACGGCATCCCGGTGTGTGCGCGCTTCGATCGTCGTCGACCTACCGGTTCACTTCCGCGCGCCCCCCGACCATGGATCGGCCCAAACCCATCATCGTGGACCTCGTCGCTTTCGCAATTGGAGTTCGCCCAGCGTGTCGAGAGCATTCGCGCTTCGATTGCCGCCGGAGACGTCTACCAGGTCAACCTCACCCGAAGGCTTTGCGCGCCACTCCCCCGCGATGCGTCAATGCTGGCCTTAGGTGAACGTTTGGCCGAGGGAAATCCTGCCCCGTTTGCCGCAGTCATGGAACTGCCGGAAGCAGGAATCCGACTGGCGTCGGCCTCTCCCGAACTCTTCCTCTCACGAGATGGGCGCAGAATTCGGTCAGCGCCGATCAAGGGAACTACGTCGACCGGTGGCGAGTTCGGCGAGAAGGACTGCGCCGAAAACATCATGATCGTCGATCTCGTTCGCAACGACCTCGGCAGAGTGTGTCGACCTGGATCCGTGCAGGTACCCATGCTGCTCGAGCGCCAACATCATCCCGGTCTTGATCATCTTGTGAGCACTGTCGAAGGTGAGTTGTGCGAAGACGTCACCTGGCCGGAATTGATCGACGCAACTTTTGCTCCCGGCTCGGTGACCGGTGCGCCGAAGATCGCTGCCGTGCGTCAGATTCGCGAACTCGAACCGATCCACCGAGACGTCTACTGCGGTGCGATCGGTTGGGTTGATGCTGATCGGACCATCGGAGAATTGAACGTCGCGATTCGAACATTTTGGGTCGACGACGAAGAGTTGTGTTTCGGTACCGGTGGAGCAATCACTTGGGATTCAACGGCAGACGATGAATGGGCCGAGACGGAACTTAAAGCGGGGAGACTCATCGCCATCGCCTCGAACAATCCTTCATGAGTTCCTCCGCGATGTGGGTCAATGGCGAACTCATCGATGCGTCTGAGCCGATCGCGCTGGCTACAGACCACGGCTTTCAGCTCGGTGATGGGATCTTCGACACTCTTGCCATTCGCGATTCGCGGCCAGTTTTCCTTGATCGCCACCTTCAGCGACTGCGACGGGGCTTGCAACAACTTGAGATCATCGACGCGCCAAGTGACATCGAACTTCGCGAGGCGATCGAACAATTGATCGAGGTCGGCGGCCTCACCACCGCTCGACTGCGCATCACCGTCACGCCCGGACCCGGCCCTTCTCCCCGCACACGAGGACCAGCGCCTCTCACCGTCATCACCACGGGAAGACTGCACGACAGTCCTTCTTCGGTGTCGCTGTGCTCGGTCGACTGGACGAGAAACGAACGATCACCGCTTTGCGGCATCAAGTCGACCAGTTGGGGAGAGAACGCAGCGATCCTGCGTTTCGCTCATTCCCGCGGGTTCGACAATGCCCTACTTCGTGACTCTGTCGGACGTTTGAGCGAATGCGCTACCTCGAACCTCTTCGCAGTCATCGAAGATCGGGTCCTCACTCCGCCACTCGACACTGGTTGCCTTCCCGGCGTCACTCGCGAGGTCCTACTCGATCACGACGCCGCCATCGAAGAGGTCCTGCTGCCTGAAGATCTCATCGCCGCCAGTGAGGTCTTCATCACTTCATCGACAACTGGCGTCGTACCTGTACATCGCATCGACGAACGCACCTACCGCACCGACGGACCTACGACATCAACGGTTCGGGAACTCCTCAATGAACTCTCGCGGATCGAGTAGTCGAGTCGTCGAGTCGTTCACTCCAGAAGTCGAGCGTGGAGAACGTCACCGACCGCTACCTCGGTGATCTGCCCATCACGCTCGACGAGTAGATGACCATTTTCAGAGATGTCGACGGCTCGGCCTTCGATCACCTCTCTAATCCCTTCCACACGGACGTCACGCCCGATGGTGGCTGATGCAGCACGGATGTCGTCAAGGAACATCCGGCGTCCTTCAGGATCGGCGATCGCCGAGAGGTGACGGTCGTAGTGCCCCAGCCAAGCAAGAAGGACCGGCTCTCGTTCGACCGGGCTCCCAGTGAGGTGATTGACCGACGCAGCGATCGCCGCGAGTTCCTCGGGCAGATCTTCGGGCCAATCAAGGTTGAGGCCCATGCCGACGACCACCGCGGTCACTCGCCCAGCGTTCACCTGGGACTCGGCGAGGATTCCGGCGAGCTTCCGGTCGGCGAGAGGCCCATCGGCAACGATCAAATCGTTGGGCCACTTCAGCCCGGGACGAACTCCGGTCACCTCGGCCACCGCCTCTCGGGCGGCAAGGCCGCAGGCCAACGTCAGCAGGAAGAGATCCTCAGGATCGAGCACGGGCCGCAGAAGGGCCGAGACGAGCAACGAGGCGCCGGCGGGGGCGATCCATGTTCGATTGAGCCTCCCTCGGCCCGCGGTCTGATAGTCGGCGACCAGTACCAACCCCTCAGGCGCCCCGTCGGAGGCCGCCTCCAGCAGATCTCGATTGGTCGAACCGGTCTCGGACACCCATCGCACGTCGACGAATCGGGTGCCCGGGACCCCAGATGTGGCGAAGGACCTGTTCACGCGTGCCACGATAGGGCGTGCTTAAAAAGATCCTCATCGCAAACCGCGGCGAAATCGCCGTCCGTGTCATCCGCTCCTGCCAGGAGATGGGCATCGCCACTGTGGCGGTGTACTCCGATCTCGATCGCGACGCCCTCCATGTTCGCCTCGCTGACGAGGCCTACGCCCTCGGAGGAACGACCGCGGCAGAGAGCTATCTCAACACCGAACTGATTCTCGACATCATCGAGCGCAGCGGTGCCGACGGCGTCCATCCCGGGTACGGCTTCTTCTCCGAGAACACCGATTTCGCACGCGCGATCACCGAGCGCGGAGTCACCTTCATCGGCCCACCTCCTGGCGCCATCGAAATAATGGGTGACAAAGTTTCAAGCCGTATCGCGGCACAAGCCGCCGGCGTCTCTGGAGTTCCCGGAACAACAGAGTTCCTCAACGACGCATCTGAAGTCATCGCCTTTGGCAACTCACACGGTTGGCCGGTTGCGATCAAGGCCGCCTTCGGCGGCGGCGGTCGCGGGATGCGTGTTGTACGCAGCGCTGACGAAGCGGCCGAGTTGTTCGATTCCGCTCAGAGCGAAGCCCTCAAGGGGTTCGGCCGCGCCGAATGCTATGTCGAGCGGTACCTCACATGGCCGCGTCATATCGAGATGCAGATCATCGCCGACACACACGGCAACTGCGTCTGGATCGCCGAGCGCGACTGCTCTGCACAACGCCGTCACCAGAAGCTTGTGGAAGAGAGCCCGGCACCGAACTTCCCTGTCGAAGTTCGTCAAGCCATGGGCGAGGCCGCTGTCACCGTGGCGAAGGCCTGCGGATACGTCAACGCAGGAACGGTTGAGTTCCTTTATCAGGACGGCGAGTTCTACTTCCTCGAAATGAATACCCGACTTCAGGTTGAACACCCCGTCACCGAAATGGTCTCGGGCATCGATCTCGTCGCCGAGCAAATTCGCGTTGCGTCCGGTCTTCCCCTTTCGTTCAGTCAGGAAAGCATCGAGCTGTCGGGTCACGCGATCGAGATCCGCATCAACGCCGAGGACCCAGCTCAGGGACGATTCCTCCCCTCCCCCGGTCACATCACCACGCTCGTGCCGCCTGCCGGCTTCGGCACCCGATGGGATGGCGGCTATGAATCAGGCGACACCGTGAGTCAGTACTACGACAACCTCGTGGGCAAACTGATTTGCTGGGGCTCAGACCGCGAAACGGCGATCCGACGTACCCTCCGAGCGCTACGCGAATTCCGCATCGATGGAATCGCCACAACGATTCCCGCCGATCTCGCAATTCTCGAACATCAGGATTTCGTTGATGGCAAACATTCGACCAAATGGGTCGAGGACACCCTTGATCTCAGCGGAGTGGGCGCGTCAGTCACTTCGGCCGATGGCGAGGCCGAGGCCAAGGTGCAACGCGACGTCGATGTCGAAGTCAACGGCAAGCGCTTCTCGGTAAAGGTATTCGTGCCGGAATCCCAGGCCGGTGCCGTTGTCGCCGGTGCTGCTGGTGGCGGTTCCAGTCGTCCACGCCGTGCCGGTGGGAGTGGCGGCGCGGGAGCAGGTGGCGGTTCAGGAGCCGTTACTGTCCCCATGCAGGGAACCATCGTCAAGGTGTTGGTTGAAGTCGGTCAAGAGGTCGAGGCAGGCGCAACGGTATGCGTGCTCGAAGCTATGAAGATGGAGAACAACATCACCGCCGACAA
>JBAXGZ010000126.1:0-5570 GCA_037139155.1 Actinomycetes bacterium
CCCCCGGTGGCCAGCGCCAATGACGCCCATGATGCTGCCTCGAGGCGGTCTCCGATCACGCGGTGTTCGAACCCTCCGAGTTCGGAGACGCCGGTGACGCGGATCGTTCGGTTGGGTTCGACCGAAATGATCGCGCCCATCTTCTGCAACACGGCGATGAGGTCGAGGATCTCGGGTTCGATTGCCGCATTCGACAGTTCGGAGTCGCCTTCGGCAAGGACCGATGCGAAGAGGAACTGCTCGGTGGCCCCAACGCTAGGGAAGGGGAGTTCGATGCGCGCACCGCGCATGCGATCAACATGAAGTTCGATGATGTCTTCGCGATGAATGTCGCGCGCGCCGAATGCTCGCAAGACCATGAGATGGAAATCGACTGGGCGCGGACCGATCGAACAACCGCCCGGGGCAGCGACAACTGCATGCCCGGTGCGGTGCAATGACACCGCGGTAGTGAGAACCGGAATGCGACTTGCAGCATGAAGCCGCATCACATCGTCGTCGGCCAGTGCGCGGAATTCGTGGGCCGTGATGATGACGGTGTCGTTCTCGTGAACGACGGTGCCGCCGGCGATGTTGATGAGTTCATGAACGACGCCAATGTCGGTGATGGCCGCAATATTGGTGAGACGGCAAGGCTCGACAGTCAGCAGCGCTGCCACCATGGCCTTTGGTAATGCGTTCTTTGACCCCCGCACATGGATCTCGCCATCAACGGGTTGGCCCCCGCGTACGAGCATCGTGTCGGGAAGATCAGAGGTCGAGGGGATGGTCATCGGGTCCTGATGGTAGGGCGCGCTGGGACAAAGGGCATCTCCTCTCCCTCGTCTGTGCCGCTTCCGCTTTGGCCGCAGCCCAAGAACGGACACCGGCCCGAACTCCTTGCGGGGGTAGGGTTCGACGGTTCCACGCCGCCCGTTCGACCGCCCGGGGAGACCCCCAACGTGATTCGCGACACCCTCGCCGCCGCTCTGCGATCGGCATTGTCGACCCTTGAGATCTCCCCGATACCTGAATCGGTCCACTTGGAGCGCCCTGCCCGTCGTGAACACGGAGACTGGTCCTCCAACATCGCTCTGGCGACGGCAAAGGCTGCGGGTTGGAATCCGAGGGAACTCGCGGGACGAATGGCCGAGATCATCAACGCCGATCTGCCGGCCCATGTCACCTCCGTCGAGGTTGCTGGTCCGGGCTTCGTGAACTTCCGCCTCGCCGATTCTTGGCTTCACGACGTTCTGGTCGATGTCGAGAACGCGGGACTTGAGTCCTATGCAACCTCGGCACTGGGAGTTGGTACGAAAGTCCTGCTCGAGTTCGTGAGCGCCAACCCCACTGGTCCGCTGCATGCGGGCCATGGTCGCGGAGCTGCATACGGAGATTCCTTGGCTCGCATCCTTGAGCGATGCGGGTACGACGTCGATCGTGAGAACTATCTCAACGATCGTGGAACCCAGATGCAGCTTTTCGTGGCGTCGCTTGTTGCCCGTCGTGATGGAACCCCGCTTCCTGAGGGTGGCTATCAAGGCGAGTACATCGTCGAGTGGGCCGCCGAGATGCCGGCCGGTGTTGATGTTTTCGAATGGGGCGAGGATCGTGCAGTTGCCGATCACCGTCTCACCCTCAGTCGCATGAATGTGGAATTCGATAACTGGTTCAGCGAGAAGTCAATGGTTGCTTCCGGTGCCATCGACGTCACGCTGGCCGACCTTCGCGAACGCGGAGTTGTCTACGAGGAAGACGGAGCAGTTTGGCTCCGGTCCACCGACTACGGCGATGACAAAGACCGCGTGCTCATTAAGAGCGACGGTGAATTCACCTACCTACTTCCTGATATCGCCTACCACCGCGACAAGTTTGCTCGTGGATACGACCTTCTGATCGACGTGTGGGGTGCTGATCATCACGGCTACGTGCCGCGGATGAATGCAGCGATGCAGTCACTCGGCCACGATCCATCTGAACTCGAATTCGCAATCATTCAGCTCGTCAATCTGTTGAAAGCCGGCGAACCAGTTCGGTTTTCCAAACGCGCTGGCGACATCGTGGAACTCTCCGAGGTCCTTGATGAGGTCGGCGCCGATTCGGCCCGACTTACCTACCTCCTGCAGTCGATTGATTCAACGCAGACGTTCGACTACGACGTCGTCAAGAGTCGAGCGATGGACAACCCCGTCTTCTATGTGCAGATGGCGTACGCCCGGATCCAGTCGATCTTCCGTGTCGCGGCCGAACGTGGCGTGGTGACCGTTCCGCTCGGCGACGTCGACCTTTCGGTGCTCGCCCACGAACGTGAACTTGATGTCCTGCGGGTGTTGTCGGAACTTCCTGACACCGTGGCGACCGCAGCGGTCGACCGTGCCCCGCATCGCATTTCGACCTGGGTGCGCGAGCTCGCGGGGGCCGTCCACGGCTTCTACCATGATTGCTACGTCATGGGTGAGGGCATCTCGCCGGAACTGACCCAAGCTCGGCTTCATCTCGTCGAAGCCGCGTCGGTCGGACTCGCCATCGGCCTCGATCTGTTGGGTGTGAGTGCACCCGACCAGATGTGAGGTGTCGATGAGCGCCATTCCGCTTTCGCTCCTTCCCGATACCGCCGCGGTTGGCGACAAGGGGCAACTCATCATCGGCGGTTGCGACACCCTCGAACTCGCGCAGCAATTCGGAACGCCCCTATTCGTTTATGACGAGGAACACCTTCGGGCGAGATGCCGCGAGGCAGTCGCTGCGTTCGGCGTTGGTGTGAATTTCGCGACGAAAGCGTTTCTCTGTACCGCGATGGCCCGCCTGGCTGCCGAAGAAGGCTGCAATCTTGATGTCTCGACCGGTGGTGAGTATCACGTAGCCCGTGCCGCTGGTGTTCCTGCCGATCGACTCGTTCTGCACGGCAACAACAAGAGTATTTCTGAACTGCGCCAGGCGATGTCGGAAGGTATCGGTCGCATCATCATCGATTCGTTCGACGAAATGGATCGGATCGAGACGCTGGTTGCCGAAGGTCTGCCGGTTCCGCGCGCGTTGATACGCGTCACCCCCGGCGTTGAAGCACACACACATGAATTTGTCCGTACCGGACAGGACGATTCCAAGTTCGGATTCAGTTTGGCGACCGGTCAGGCCGAGAGAGCGGTGGCTCGGGCAATCGCCTCGCCATCCATTGACCTTGTCGGACTGCACGCACACATTGGTTCCCAAGTTTTCGACGCAGTGTTCTTCGAAATGGCGATCGACGTCATGGCTCCGTTCGTGAACGAGTGCGGTCTTCCCGAGTTCTCGGTTGGTGGTGGACTCGGCGTCGCCTATGTAGCCGGCGAAGAATCGGCCACGATCACCGAATGGGGTGCGGTCGTGAGAGCTGCCTGCGCAGCAGCGGGGATCACTGCCGATGTCACTGCAGAACCGGGCCGAGCCCTTGTTGCCCAAGCGGCGATCACGCTGTATTCAGTGGGCACAATCAAGGACATCCCGGGGATCCGCACCTATGTCTCCGTTGATGGAGGAATGAGCGATAACCCGCGTCCGGTCCTTTACGGAAGCGTCTACGAAGCCTTCCTCCCACGTGAGGTCGAAGCTGACCGCGAACGAATCGTCACCATTGTGGGCAAGCACTGTGAATCGGGCGACATTCTCGTCCGCGACGCCGTCGTTCCCGACGATCTGATGGTGGGTGACGTCCTCGCGACACCGGTGACCGGAGCCTACGGTCACTCCATGGCGTCGAATTACAACAAGGTCACGCGTCCAGCGGTGGTCTTCGTTGCGAAGGGGACTGCTCGTCTCGTCGTTCGCCGAGAGACTCTCGACGATCTCCTTCTTCTCGACGTCGACTGAAGGCTGCTTTGTCGACATCTGAATTCGTGCTGATCGGCCTTGCCGTCTTTTTCTCCTCGATGGTTCAGACGGTCACTGGTTTCGGATTTTCCCTTCTTGCCGTACCACTCATGTCGATCGTGGTTCCAACGGACATCTCCGTGGTCATTGCTGCGACGCTGAGCACATTCACCAGTGGGGGACAGGCATGGACCGAACGCCACCATGGTGATCGACCGACAATCAAGCGTTTGGTGCTGGCCTCCTTCATCGGAATGCCTTTCGGACTTTTCATTCTGACCGTCGCAACATCGCAGCAACTGAAACTCGGACTTGCAGCGGTAATCGTGGTTTTCCTGATCGTTAACCTTCGGGGATTCAGGCTGGAGAACCCAAGCACCCCGATCGACCTTGCTGCGGGACTCATTGCTGGTGTGCTCAGCACGTCGTTGTCAACCAACGGTCCTCCCCTCGTAATGGCGTTGCACGCTCGCCACTTCTCGCCCCAGGTTTTCCGCGGCACGATTTCCTCGGTACTCGTCTCGATCAGCTTTGTCTCATTGGCACTCTTCGCGGTCACCGGTCACTTCACCACTGAAGTCGCATGGTCGCTGCTCGTCGCGGGTCCCGCGCTCGTGGTCGGGTTCTTCATTGGTCACCGTGTGAGGGGCCACATCGATGCCACTCGATTCCGAGGGTTGGTAACCCTCCTGCTCGCCGCCACTGCCGTTGTGACGGTCGTAAGCGTGGTCGCAGGCTGACCGAAGATCGCCTCAGAAACTCCGTCGGGGCGGCCTGTCCGCCCCCGGTAGCCTCTCGTCCGTGGATCGTTCAATCATTCGGGTCGGGCTTTTGGGGTGTGGCACGGTCGGCGCCGCACTCGTCGCGCTTGTCCAGCGACAGGACGACACCATTCGCACCCGAACCGGGCTCTCCCTTCAGATCACCCGAATCGCCGTGCGTGACCTTTCCCGAGTTCGTTCCGTCGAGGCGGACGGGGTCGAGTTCACCGATGACGCTATGGCGGTCGCCACCGATCCTTCTATCGATGTGATTGTTGAAGTCATGGGCGGCATCTCTCCGGCCCGTGAACTCGTGCTTGCTGCACTTGCGGCGGGAAAGCCGGTGATCACCGCCAACAAAGCGCTTCTCGCCGCACACGGCTTCGAGTTGTTCGCCGCCGCCGAAGTAACTGGCGTCGACCTTCTCTTTGAAGCCTCTGTGGCTGGGGGTATTCCGTTCATTCGACCATTGCGCGAGTCGCTTCTCGCCGAGCCCGTAGTCCGAGTCATGGGCATCATGAATGGCACGACCAATTACATCCTCACGCGCATGAGTGAAGCCGGCGCCGACTATTCCGATGCACTCGCTGAAGCTCAGGAACTCGGGTACGCCGAGGCCGATCCCACTGCTGATGTCGAAGGATTTGATGCGGCGGCGAAGATAGCGATCGTTGCATCGATCGCCTTTGGCGCGGAAGTGACGAGCGCCGATGTGGCGTGCGAAGGAATTTCCAAGGTCTCATCTGCTGATATTGCGTTCGCGGCGCGTCATGGATTCGCCATCAAGCTTCTCGCCATCGCCGAACGATTCTCGACCGCCGACGGTGTGGAACTCTCCGCTCGCGTGCACCCATGTCTCATTCCGGATGCTCATCCTCTCGCTGCCGTTCGCAATAGTTTCAATGCAGTCTTTGTTCAGGGCGACGCCGTTGGCGACCTCATGTTTTATGGTCGAGGTGCTGGTGGCGATCCCACTGCATC
>JBAXGZ010000127.1:0-5456 GCA_037139155.1 Actinomycetes bacterium
GCGAATCATCCGAAGCACGTTGGTGTACCAATCGGCTGGGCGGAACGAGTTGATGCGGATGATGACCGCTGTTGCCCCCACCACCACCGCCGAGCCACCCGCCATCGGGGGATACGAGAGCAACATCGGGGCCATCACAAAAGCGGCGGGAACTGAGACGAGAAGCGACTCGCGCCATGAGTCGATGTTGCCCGAGAGCAAGACCGCTCCGAATGCAACGGCACCCGCCATACAAAGCACCTGTGCGAGGTAGCCATGCCCTACGACAAAGGTGATGGAAAACGGAACGATAACCAAGAGTGAAAGCCCAGCGATGAGGATCGGACCCGCACGTACGAGTACTGACAACATCCACGCCGATGCGATGACGAGCAAAAGAAGTGCCAAACCAAGAGCGGGCAGCGACGCTGTTGCGACACCGGTGCCGTTGACAATCGCTGTAAGCGCTAGGAACGGGTAGACCCCTGACGCGTCGTCACGGCCTCTCGCCCCAAGATCCGCAGTGGAAATCGATCCGGGATCGCCGTGACCATTGTCGACGTAGTGCTGCGAGACCAGCGCATAACTCGAAAGATCCGCGTTTCCATACCACGTCGGCACTGGTTCGGCGCCTTTGAGTCCAACGAGCAAGATAAATGACGAAAAGATCAGCGCTCCAAGGACCACAATGACTCCGGCGAGCAGGCCATGACTGGTGGATCTTGGAATCAACGATTGGCGGTCGGGACGGGGCCATAGGACGACGAGCACCGCGCCGACTACCCAGAACGCAGCCAAGAACGCCGCGCCGACACGCATTCCACCTGATCCCCACTCGAGCCAGTACCAGCCGAAGACCTCCACAATTGCGAGGCCAAAGAACGGAGCGGCGAACCAGCAGTTGACTCGGCGACGCACGGGCCCGATCGCCGCCCACGGCAACCAGCCCACCAAGAAGAGCACGACGAGCATCACCACCGCGATGCGCAGCATCTGCAGAATCGCCATTGATCAGAGACCTTCCTGGTGAGCGATCACAACGTCAATCGCCACTTCGAGACTGTCTACTCGCACAAAATCGGTTTTCGGTTGCACGACCGAACCATCGCTCGACGGGCGCTCGCTCCACCATCGCTCGAGAAGGATTCCGGCCACGCCGGCCCGGCCGGCTGCATCCATATCAACCAAACGATCACCGATGAGGAATGAACGATCGAGGTCAAGGTCGAGACGTTCGGCGGCCGCATGCATCATTCCCGGTCGAGGCTTACGACAATCACAGCCATCGTGTGAATCGTGTCGACATTCCATCACCAGATCGACCCCGATCGTGTCGTAGAGACATTGGGTGAACCAGTCGGCATCGACTTGAGACAACCGACCACGGGCAACATCAGGCTGATTGGTCACGACCACTGTCGCGTATCCCGCCTCAGCAACGCGCTCGACTGCTTCTGCTACTCCATCAAACAGCGCAAACTCATCGCGTATGCGCGGAGACCGCACCGAATCCCCGTCGATGACGACGTCGTTCATCACTCCGTCTCGATCGAAAAACACCGCCGGCCGACTCATGAGAAATACCGGTCAAGAAGATCGGGAAGACCGAGGTCAGTGAACGAGGCTGCGGTCGCCTCCAGAGCCTCGGGGGTATTCAGATCGAAGAAGAGCGCATCGACGACCACCGCCAGTAAGGCACGGTCGGCGATGAGTGGCTCAAGTAGTCCCGCAAGATCGCCACGAAATCCTTCGGGCAATCGCAACAGCGCGTTTCGTTCGAGGGCTAGCTGGCCATAGTCGAGGTACGGAAATCGTCCCGGAACTTTTGATTTGTGATACTCGACAACCACGTCGCCATCGAGTGCGGTGTTGCCAGGCTGTAGTTCGGTGTCGAACTCAACCACAGCAATTGCGCCTTCGGGCCGACGTTCATCGAACAACCGCCCGAGAGCATCGAACGATTCGGTCAGATAGCTGTCGCCATAGGTAACGAAGAATCGATCAGGCAAAGAGTCGATTGCCGCGCGCAATGCACCCGCCGTGCCCAGCGGCTCCGGTCCTTCATCGATGATGGTCACCGAGAGTCCGGCGACGGGTTCGCTGGCGAGGTGGTTCTTGATGACGTCGGACCGGTGGGACACGAGCACAAGTACTTCGGTCACTCCCTGCGCGACGAGACCAGCAAGTTTCCAGTCAAGAAACGGGCGCCCGTGGACCGGCAACATCGGCTTTGGGACAGTGGGATCGACAGAGGCGATACGACTGCCCACACCACCGGCGAGCACGACGACCGGCAGCATGGTCACTGCGTCACGGACGTGGTACCGAGGTGATCGAAACCGAATCGAACCTCGGGCAGACCTCGTTCGGCCATGCAGTCACGCAGGGCCGCCTTGTCTTCGGCGTAGAAGAGAAGGAACCCACCGCCTCCCGCACCGACGAGTTTCCCACCGGCGGCGCCGGCATCGATTCCTTCGCGGATCATTTCATCAATCTCAGCGTGGACCGGGCTTGGCGATCGCTCAAGTTTCGCGTCCCATTGTTCAGTGAGGAGCGCGCCGAAACTGACGAGGTCGCCCGCCTCAAGCACCCGAACCGTCTCGTGACCAAGCGCTCGAACACTGTCGAGATTGGCCCGAATGTCACCGGTATCGGCTTTCGTTCGCGCATCTTGGTCCCACAAGACTTCCGAGGCGCTGCGCCGAACACCGGTATAGAAGAGAAGAAGATTCTCCTCGAGCCGGTCATGAACCGACTGCGAAAGATTCAGTCGACGAATCTCGACGGTGTCATCGGGTCGGAACTCAAAGGCAGTCACACCCCCGACCGCAGCGATGTACTGGTCCTGTTTTCCGACCGGTTCACCGAGACGTTCGATCTCAATTTCGCAGGCCTCGGCGGCAATCTCGACATTGGATCGGATCTCGCGACGAAACTCATGCAATGCCTTGAGTGTGCCCACAGCAAACGTTCCTGACGAACCAAGACCGGTGCCGGCGGGGATATCAGCCATAGAGCTGACCTCGATCCCCTTCGTGATTCCGGTGTGGAGCAGACACTCCCGCAATAGAGGATGTTCGACTGCAGAAGCCTCAGCGACGCGTTCGACCCGCGAGTACTTGAGCAGGAGATCGTCGTCGAAGTTGTGATTCACAGCCACATAGATATGGCGAGTGATGGCAGCAGCCACGAGAAATCCGCCGTCGCCCGACCGGTAGTAGGAGGGAAGATCGGTTCCTCCTCCGCCCAGCGAGATCCGCAGCGGTGTCTTGGTAATGATCATGTCCGCCGAGCCTCCTCGATGATGCGCAAGACGGCGAGCGCATCGGGCCCTGATGCTCCCACCGATTCGAGACCGGCGCAGGCATTGAGTACATCGGTCATCTCAAGGTCCCACGATCGATCGGGGCCCTCAAAGTTCCATTCCTGCGTTCGGGGCGGGCCCATCTCGGGCAACATCTCGTGCCACACCAGACGATCAGGGCCGTAACTGCCGCCTAGTCCGGTGATCTCCGCTTTCGCGGTTCGCCACGTGACCTCGAAAGCGAAAAGGTTCTTCCATTCCGTCCACGTCGCGTGCAACCAGGCGAACGTGCCCGAAGATGACCGAAGCGCAAGCCATGCATTGTCTTCAACCGGCATATCCCAAAACTGGGTGGCCAACTCGGCGAACGCAAGACGCAGATCGGGATCGAAGGTTCGACTGAGATCAATCAGATGACTGCCCTGATCGAGCAATTCACCGCCACCGCGTGCCGGGTCGGCCCGCCATTCCGATTCATATCCGAGCCGTCCACCATGTCCATAACGGGCACGAATATTCATGAGCGGTCCGGTGTCGAGATCGCTGATCAGTTCGCGAAGCTTTACGAACGATGGATGAAACCGGTGGTTGTAGCCGACTCTGAGTTCGACCCCTCGCGCCTCGGCTGCGGCAACCACCAACGCGAACTCTTCGTCGTTACGAGCGCCGGGCTTCTCAACAAGAACATGATGGCCAGCGTCGATCGCCTGTATCGCGGCCGTCGCGAGTGAGTCGTGTGTCGTCGCCACCACGACAAGGGCACCAGCGGGTGTTGAGCCCAAGAGCTCGCCAAGATCATCGAACGATCGTGTTCCGAAGTCAGCGGCCAGGTATGCCGCGCTTTCGGCAAAAAGATCATGCACGCCGACGAGTTCGACATCAGTCGGTAGAGATGCTGCTCGTTTGCGTCCGATGAATCCGCATCCGACGAGAAGCACTCGATCCGGACGGACTCGACTCACGACTCGATACCGAACGTGTCGACGATTTCGGGATTGGCCATGAGGAAATCGACAGTGCGCTCGACTGCCTCACGAATTGACCATCTCGGTTCCCAACCGGTTGACCGGATGGCGGCGGTGTCGAGCCAGATGAAGGGATTGTCGCCAACCCAGCCTCGGTCACCGCCAGTGAGTTCGAGTTCGGGCGTGACGCCAAGGCGGGCGGTGATCCATCCAATGGAATCACGCACGGTGCAGTACTCATTCGAGCCGAGGTTGAAGACCTCGAACTTGGGGGTGCGTCCGAGCGCAGCGACGAGTGCGGCGACGCAGTCGGAGACGTCCATATAGCTCTTGCGCTGTGATCCATCGCCAAGCACGCGCAGTTTCGAGGGGTCGCGCCGAAGTTGGGCTACGAAATCGAGCACATGACCGTGGGTGTAGCGAGGGCCAAGCACAGAGACAAACCGGAAAACGGTGACCGAGAATCCGGCGCCCTCGGCGTACGCGGAGAGGAGTCCCTCGGCTGCCGATTTCGATGCTCCATACAACGAGGTCTGCGCCGGGAATGGCGCGTCCTCGGGCGTGGGAATCACCGTCGCCTCTCCGTAGACCGAACCGGTAGAGGAGAAGATCACCCGGTGAATCTCGTTGCGGCGACATGATTCGAGAACGTTCTGCGTTGCGATGAGATTCTGTTCAACATCTCGGGTGGGATGATTCCAACCGAAACGAACGTCGGCATTGGCCGCAAGGTGAACAACTGCGTCGCTACCGGCAATGGCATCGTCAAGCACGGCAGAGTCACCGAGAAGGTCGGCCTCGACGAGACGGAACTTCGACTGCGAGGTCGCATTGGCGAGGAACTGACGTTGACCCGTGCTGAAGTTGTCGATGACGACGACCTCGTCGCCACGGGCAAGCAACTCATCGGCCAGCGACGATCCAATGAAACCGGCGCCACCGGTGACCACAACCTTCATGATCAGTCCTCTTTCACAGCATCAAAAAGAACGCCGTCGATTCGGCGCAAACGGTAAAAATCAGAGTTTTCGATCTCATCGCGACCGGCTTCGATCGATTGCGGGGTTTCCCAACGAGCACTAAGCAGTCGACCCGAAACCCACTGCGACTGCTCTGAGAGCAGCCACAGAGTCAGATCGATGAATGGTTGCATCGGAAACGGCGCTGCAACCTGAGCCTCGACCGACTTCACAAGATCGGTCCCGGCT
>JBAXGZ010000128.1:0-5265 GCA_037139155.1 Actinomycetes bacterium
TTCTGGCGCGATCCCGATGGTCTCGAAGGCGAAGTGTGTGTGGAGAACCCCGATGCGAAGCCCGGCAACATGAATCCTCCCGGCACTCGCGCTGCTCGGTACAGCTGAACGAACCTCACTCACTGAGCAAACCTCAGTCAGCAGTTGCGTTTGCTACCTCATTGAGACGCAACGAATTGAATTTCTCAAGCGTTCCTTTGAGATGTCTACTCAGTTCATCGGAAGCGCCAACTGCATCGCCGGCCATCGCTTTGTCGAAGAGCGAGCGGTGAGATTTGGCGATGTCGTACTGAGGTGGCGGCGTTTCAAGACCGATCACCATCATGAGCGCAGTGCGGTCAGAGAGCATGTTGGTCACTCGCAACATCCACAACGAATCACACGCCGATAACAGTTCACGATGAAACGCGATGTGAAGGTCGTACCTGGGCGGTGAGAGTTGGATCATCTCGTCCCACGCCCGCAGAAGCCGAGCGCGATATGCGTCATCGGCCTTTGCTACCGAACGTTCGAGCGCCATGGGTTCGAGCGCAAGACGCATCTCGTAGAGATCGACGGCCTCGGCGATATCGACCGTGGCGACGCGAGCAGACCCGTGAGCATGAAGTTCGATCAGGCCCTCGGCTGCGAGGTTGCGAAGCGCTTCTCGAAGCGGCGTCGCAGAAACTCCGAGTTGCTCGGCGAGGGTCGAGATCACGACCAATTCACCGGGCCGCAGTTCTCCGCGAAGAATCGCTGACCGGAGTTGTCGATCGGCCCATTCCGAACGGGTGAGCGGCTGTGAGTCCCCGAATCCTTCGGTGCTCGTGGTCATCTGCTCATCCTCCCATACGACCTGTGGGTAAGATCCTATAGGATATAGGAACCTAGAGGAGGCGAAATGGGATTCGCATTGGCCAACATTGGCGGCCGGGCCGCATTGGTTGAAGGGCAGCACTTCTTCGACCTTGAACGGGCAAGCGCCGGGGCCTTCGGCTCCGACCCGATGGAAGCAATCGGTCGGTTCGAAGAACTTTCCGACGCTGGCCCAAGGCTGACGTCGGGAACGCCAAGCGGTGTCGTCGCCGATGTGGAACTCGACGCACCCGTGCCCCGACCGCAGAAGTGCTTCGCCATCGGTCTCAACTATCAGACGCATGCTGACGAGGCCGGTCTTGATGTTCCCGCTGTACCGCTGGTGTTCACGAAGTTCCCGTCCTGTCTCGTGGGACCAAACGCCGATGTCGAACTGCGCAGCGATGGCGTTGACTACGAGGGCGAACTCGTCGTCGTGATTGGAACGGGAGGCAAGGACATTGCCAAGGCCGGTGCATGGAGTCACGTCGCGGGACTCACCATCGGCCAGGACATTTCCGACCGCCCCGCACAGTTCGCTGCCTCGCCACCGCATTTCGACCTCGCGAAATCCTTTGACACGTTTGGACCGATAGGGCCGTTCATCGTTTCGGTCGATCAGTTTGCGACTCCCGATGATCTTCGACTCGTCACCAAAATCAACGGTGAGGAACGTCAGAACGACACCACGGCACGAATGATTTTCGATGTGCCGACGCTGATCAGTTATCTCTCTCGATTCACGACCCTCGTTCCCGGTGACGTGATCTTTACCGGCACACCTGATGGCATCGGCCTGGCTCAGGGGAAGCTCCTCATCGACGGCGATGTCATCACCACGAGCATCGAAGGCATCGGGGTCATGAACAACCGCTGCGTGCGCGTTAGCAACCACATCGAAGTAGGAAACTGATGGGACTCAACGGACTTCTCGATATCGAACTCAGCGTCCCGAATCCGCAGGAATTAAACGACTTTTGGCTGCGCCGAGGAATGGTGCAGACCGCTGATGGCGTACTTGGCACCGTCGATCGGGCCGTGCAACTGCGTCTCGCTGAAGGCACCTACCGTCACATGTCAGAGCTGCATCTGAGTTGTGATGCCGAACAGGATCTTGCTGCGATCGCCACTCGGATTGGCGATTTAGGAGTTACGTCGACGGTTACGGGAACGCGCCTCACCTGCATCGATCCGGTGTTTGGTCACCGGGTCGTGATCGATGTTGGTGCGCAGCATCCCCTCTCACCCTCCCAACAACGCGCCTGGAACCACGCCGGCGACACGCAACGAAACAACAATCGAGCTCCGGCCGTTACCGAAGAATCGCTTCGGGTGCCTCGTCGCCTCGGCCACGTCGTTCTTGCCACCCCCCACCTCGACGACGCGAATGCGTTCATCTTCGACGGGCTTGGCTTCCGAATCTCCGATCAGATCCTCGGTGGTCTCGCCACAATGGGTCGCGCCGAACAGGACCATCACAACCTGTTCATTCAGCCGGGAACCACGAGTTACCTCAATCACTATGCGCTAGAGATGGACGACCTCGACGCGATCGGCAAAGCCGGGCAAGCCGTCATCGACGAGAACCCCGACGCTCACGTTGTCGGCATCGGCCGCCACTATCTCGGTTCGAATGTGTTCTGGTACCTGCGTGATCCTGCAGGAAACATGTTCGAACTCTTCACCGATATGGATCAGATCATCGATGACGAGGCGTGGGATCGTGAGGTTGGCCGACGCGACTGGGAAGGCGCCGATGGTCATGCCCCATTCGCCGTGTGGGGCCCGAAAGAACCGGAATCGTTCTTCTTTCCCGCAGATGCCGACGAAATTGCCGCAGCGCGTGCGGCCCTCGGACTGAAGTGAGAACCTGACATGGACCTTGGAATTGTTGGTCGTTCCGCCATTCTCGTGGCATCAAGTCGTGGACTTGGTCGTGCATGTGCCGAGAGCTTGGCTCGCGAAGGTGTGAATCTCGTTCTCAACGGACGCACTGCCGCTGACGTCGAACAGGCGGTGGTCGAACTTCGTGAGGCGTACGGGGTTGACGTCCGTGGCGTTGTTGGCGATGCCACGACAACCGAAATCCAGGACGCTCTTCTTGCGGCATGCCCGCAACCCGACATCGTGCTTCTCAATGGGGAAGGGCCGACCCCAGCGTTGTTCGATTCGATCACCCAAGAGCAGTGGGCGGAAACCGCGCAGCGGTCGATGATTGCTCCAATCCTCTTCGTGCAACGCGTCGTGCCGGGAATGTGCGAGCGCAAATTCGGGCGCATCGTTGCGATTTCATCGGCAATGGTGAAATCACCAAATGTCCTTATGAGCCTTTCTCATGGACCTCGCCTAGGCCTGACCGGAGTCCTCAAAGGACTTTCACGAGACGTCGTTAAATACAACGTCACCGTCAATCAACTCTTGCCTGAACGATTCGACACCGGGCGTCAACAACAAATGGCAGAGATTGCCGTTGCCATTAAAGGCATCACCTTCGAAGAAGCTCGAGCTGAACAAGTCGCCACGATCAGTGCCGGTCGCCTTGGTCGCCCCGAAGAATTCGGTGATGCATTCGCGTTCCTTTGCTCGGCTCAAGCTGGATACATCAGCGGACAAAACCTTCAACTCGATGGTGGAAGTTACGAAGGCGTCTTCTGATGAGTGTTCAGGAGTCGGTCGATGTTGTCATCGTGGGTGCTGGTCCCAGCGGACTCACTGCCTCGCACTTGTGTCGACAACTTGGCGTGAGCTGCGTCGTCCTTGAACAGCGTGAGGGCCCGCAGCGATCACCAGCGGCACACGCAGTGAACGCTCGATCCTTTGAAATCTGGCGTCAGGCGGGCGTGAACATGACGGGCATCCTTGTCGCGACCGCTTCACCCGACGATGCCGGCACTGTGTATTGGGTGACACGCCTCGGGGGTGAGGTCATTGCCTCACTTCCCTACGAACAACAAGGCGATGACATGCTCGGGGTCACACCCACTCCCCTCCGCAATCTCAGTCAGCATCGCCTCGAGCCGCTCCTTCTGAAGGGCGCGGGAGACGTTCGCTATTCGCATTCGTGGGTGTCGTCGCAAGAGACAGCGACCGGGATCGTCGTTGACGTTGATGGGCCAGACGGCAGCTTCTCAATTGGAGCCAAGTACCTAATCGCCGCTGACGGAGCGGCAAGTCCGGTGCGGCGATCATTAGCGATCGAGCCCATCGGTCCCCGCTCAATTCAGTCGTTCCTCACCATTCACTTCCGAGCCGATCTCCGACCACTCGTAGGCGAACATCGCGGCATTCTCTACTTTGTTGCCGACCCTGCGTGTGGTGGAACCTTCGTTGCGCACGCGATCGATTCGGAATCGGTGTACATGCATCCGTTTGATCCTGACGTCGATCCACTTGAGTCGTTCGACGAGAAACGGTGCCGACATATCGTCACTGCTGCTGTCGACGGCGAGTTCGACTTCGAATTTGTCGGCGTGTCTGCGTGGCATATGAGTGCCCAAATCGCTGAGCGATATTCGGAGGGACGTACCTTTCTTGTCGGCGATTCCGCGCATCGATTTCCCCCTACGGGTGGGTTGGGGCTCAATACCGGCATCGCCGATGCACACAATCTTGTATGGAAGATCGCCGCGGTTGAAGCGGGCTGGGCATCGCCCACGCTTCTCGACAGTTATGAAACCGAGCGAAAGCCAGTGGCTGAATTCAACTCCGAGCAATCGCTCATTAACGCGTTCAAGCTCATCGAGATTCCGATTGCGTTCGGTTTCAACGAAGACGTCGATGCGTCGCAAAAGGCGATGAGCGACACGTTGGCTGATCCTGTGCGAAGGGCCGGCGTTGAACAGGCCATCGCCAATCAAGCAATCCACTTCGATCTTCTCGGATTGCAGTTGGGCTATGTCTACGAAGGCGACGGAATGATCCCTGACGGCACCGACGCTTTGGTCCTTGAAGAACCCGCCCGCGATTACGTGCCCTCCACACGGCCTGGCGGCCGCCTACCGCACGCGTGGATCAGTTCAGGAGTTTCGTCTCTCGATCTCGTCGCTCCAGACTCCCTGACAATTCTGATTGAAGAGGGTTCACCCATCCCGGAGTTCCATTCCATGGCACCGACGGCAATCGCCGAGGTCCCCGGCTCGATCTGGTCGACCACGTTCGGACTTGAAACCGATCAGGTGCTGGTCGTGCGGCCCGATCAGCACATCGCTTTCCGCGGCGCCTCCTGCGAACTCACGGCCACTCTCACCCAACTGTTCTGAACCCGCCACTGGTGTCTCTGACATTCATTCAGGCATTCGGGCATTGGGCATGCGGACATTCGAGGCAACCTGAGCATCGTTGTCCGGCCGGTGGAGTCGGGCCGTGAGTCGCCCGGTTAGGCTCTGCCACAGTCATTTCACCCGGAGGGGACCATGGAGCAGACGCTCGAAA
>JBAXGZ010000129.1:0-5259 GCA_037139155.1 Actinomycetes bacterium
GAATTTTGCGACCTGGGGGAATTGCGCTTATAAACGTTCCATCATGGACTGGAAAGTTTGTGCTCGAGACTGCTGCGTTCCGCCTCAACCTCGCTCCCGCCGATGAGATGGATGATCATAAGCGCTACTACTCAACCAACGAACTGTGGACACTGCTCGTCGCAGGTGGATTCCTTCCCTCAAATCTCAAAGTGAGCCGCGCGAAATTGGGTACCAACACGTTCGCACGAGCAATCCGGTGAACTCAGTTCGCAACCCGATGCCAGCGATTACTGAATTTTTGCCAAGCGTCTAGCAGTTTGATCGAAATCAATTCCCGCAGGCGGTAAAGAACCGCGCCGATAGTCATAGTTCGCTCGTCGCCGTCGGCGAAAAAATCCGTAAGCATTGCGATCGGCAAGCAGAGACGTGAGATGCCTTCACAGATCATCTATCGCAACGATGAGACTCGGAGCGAGTACTCGGACTGCTAGGTTGCAGTAGCGCTCCGATGGCGGATCGGGACTGCATTCGTCAGGGGTTGCGGTGGGGTTGCTTGCGTGGTTGGCGTGGCAGGCGTTCTTGGTGTGTGGCATCGTCGGCTACGGCAGGATCGTCGCAGGGTTCTTGGGACTCCGCAGCCTTCGGAACCGACTCGGTTCCGAAGTGATCCTCGGGATGCTGACCGCAGGAGCCATCGGCAGCACGTTGTCTCTAACACCGCTACGCGGGCCGCTCGTATGGACTGCCATTCTGCTCGCCGGTGTTGTAAGGCTCGGATGGGATGCGATTCAGGTAATCCACGTGCGTGGTTCATCTCTTTTGAACGCACGGATCTTCACAGCGATCGGCGCGCTCGCTGTGTATGCGGTCCTTGCAGCGGAGGCCACCCTCAAGCGTGGATGGAATGCGTGTGACGATGCACCGGCCTACTTTTACCTGGCTCGCAGATTTTGGGAGTTCGGGGAACTCCTCGACCCGTTCAACAACAGGCGCCTGACCAGTTTCGGGACGGGATCATTTTTTCAGGGCCTCTTCATGGGGCCATTCGGCGACAACGCTTTGAACTCGTTCGACGAGGTCATCGGTGCCGTACTGCTTGCCTCGTTCGCCTTCTCGGCAGTCCGGGCCAAGGAGCGAGCCTGGATGTTCCTGCTCCCCATTCCGCTCCTGCTCAACCAAAGCGTCTTTGGACTGATCAATAGTTCACCCACCTTTGCCATCTTCGCCATTCTTCTCGTGGTACTCACCGAGGTGCTCTCCTGTCTGGGCCGCGACCAAGCGGAGAAGATCGCAACAACTCGGCTTGCACTTTTCGCGTTCGTGTTGTTGACCTTGCTTCGACCCACTGCAGGTTTCGTGCTTCTTCCCATCATCGGTTGGTTGGTGCTCGTCGAAATTGACCAACGCCGATCGCTTCTCAATCGTCAGGTCATCATCGGTCTCGTTGCCTCCTTCCTGCCATGGTCGCTTCTTCAGTGGCGGGATTCGGGCACTCCGTTCTTCCCTGTTTTCAGCGGCTACGCCAGCGAAATCTTTCCTCTCAACGGCTTCACGGACCGGGTCGCGATCGGTCCCCACCTCGTCGAAAATCTTGGTCAACTCATAGACTCTAATTTTTCAGTCTTTTTCTTGTTTGGTGGATTTGCGGCAGTGGGAATTGGCTGGGCGGCGGGCACACGAAGAATCCAAAGACCATGGTTCACCTATGCAGTGATCGTGTGCTCCAGTATCCTTGTCTTCCTCGCCATCGGGGCCGTCTTTCGGCGCGGCGGATTTCCGCTCATCGAGTTGCGGCGATTCACCACACCAGTCCTGGTCGCCGCTGGACTGGCCCCCGTGTTCGCACTGTCCCAATCTGGCGAGGGAGCTGAGCCTCGGTTAGCTCTGCGACGTTTGGGGCAACTCGCATCGGTACTCGTCGTCGCTTCTGTCGCTTTGGGCATGGTGCTGATCACCATCCGTGACACCCCGAGTCGGGTGCTCGACGGTTCGATTTCTCAGTCGCTCGCCGAGCCTCGATTTGCGAAGGAGCAAGCCTCATATGCACAGGTGCGTGACCGCCTACCCGATGGCAGCAACGTGCTCGCTGCCGTCGATTTGCCCCACCTCCTGCTCGACCGCCGCTACTCACTAGAGACCTACGACATCGCCGGCGCGATGGCGCCACGGGGCGAATTCCCGTTCGACGGAGATCTGCCAGCCCAGCAGCGGTGGCTCGCCGAGCAGGGGGTGGACTATCTTGTCGTCCAGCGGACCGGAAGCTCGAATTGCCTCTACTCATCGGCGCGCTGGACACAGAATCTGAACAAGAACACTGTCTTCGCTGACTGGACCCCTTATGCACTTTCGTGGTTCAAATTCACCGATGCCCTGCAGAACGAACCCGGGCGCAGCGAACGATTCGGGGACCTAGTTGTGATCCCCGTCTCGCAAAACTGACCGCCGGGGTGCGTTCCGGCTGATCTTGAGGGTTGCAAGGAAGAAGTCGCTGCCGTTACTCCGGCGATGCGCCAGAAAGTCTCATCCGTGACCACTGCCGCACTGCTGAAACCGACCTTCGCCCCGGCCCGAGAAGACCCGCGGACGCCCACGCTGTGGTCGACATTCTCCGACAGAATGAACAATGTGCTTTACTTGAGGAATGAAAAGGACATCGTTCATCTCACGGTTCCGTTCTCTCCTCGCAGTGGCCGCAATTCTGGCTACTAGCGCTGTGGGAGCGGTCGCCGCCACCCCATCGGCTGCGCAGGCCATCTCATGTAACTGCGTGAAATCCAACCTCACGTTGCAAGGCGACGCGGTCGGTGGACTGACCCAGTGGATCAACTTCAACTGGGTCAATGATTCGCCCCGCATCATCACGAACGCCCAGATGTCGGTGACCTTCCCCGTCGGCGTTGATCTTGACTGGGCCTCTTGGGACAACCAGGTCTACGACCCCGCCACCCGCACCCTCACGGCGACACCAACCTTCTGGGGCTCCGGTTCCCCCACAAACACGCTTGAACCTTGGGAAGAGTCGTCTCCCTATTTCAGGGTCCACTTTGACGAGAGTCTGGTGGGCACCACGGTCAACATCCGCATGCGAGCGAGTTATATCGACCAAGGAATTCCAGGCGGAATCCTCAATGGAGTCAGCGCCACTGTCCTTGAGAGAGGCGAAGACTTTGACTACCGCGCCGAAGCCACCTTCACTCCCGACAGCACCAACTGGAGCGGCACCACCACCTTTGCCGCCAAGGTCTACAACGACGGCCCCGGCGCCGGCGGAACGGTGTACGCGACCATCAAGATCGAAGAAGAACTGACTGTCCTTACTCCTCTCCCCGATGGATGCGTCTTCGACTCGACCTACTGGGGATACCACCGCTACTCCTGCACCGAGTACGTGCCGGCAGGGGGCTCTGCGGTCGGACTCGTCGCCTCATGGTCGTTCACCGTCCAAGCCCCAGCGTCTTCAGAGTGGGACTGGTGGGACGCCTCACTCGATCTCGGATGCACGACCTCAGGTGCTGCCGGTAGCGAAGACATCGACGAATCCAATAATGATGACTCCGCAGTCCTCACTGTGCCCCCCTCGGCGACCGGACTTCTTGCTGTCGTGCGTAACCTCCCGACGTTCATCGATCAGCCCGGTGTCATCACGAATCCGACCGCCGGTCGCGAGATGAGTTCGAGCGTCGACGTGTTCAACGCGGGCGATTCCACCATCACTGGCCCGATCACCGTGACGATCACACCCACCGCCGGGTTCACTCCAACGAGCATCACGGCCACCTCCGAGGACAACACGGCCCCGGCACCTTCGTGCGTACTGGCCACGCTCACTTGTACGTTCAGCCAGCTTGGCGATGGACTCAATGGCAGGATCATCATCATTGGCGATCTCGCCCCCACCATCCTCAATGGCTCGGAATTTTCCAGTTCCGTTACTGCTTCGGCCACCGGGTTCGACTCGGCCACCGACACTGACACAACGATCATCTCCGCGATCGCTGAGGGCATCGTCACGATCGATTCGGTGAGTCACGCCAAACCCGGAGCGCAGATCGATTACGGAGTCACCTCGACCAATGGTGGTCCGAGCACGATGTTCAACCCGGTGGTGACCCTTGTTCTGCCCGCTGGGATGACCGTCGTCCACTTGCCTGAGAACTGCATGCAGAGAGGAAACACTCTTACGTGCAACCTTGGAGCGTCGCTTGATCCCGAGGAGGGATATTCCTTTGGATTCACCGTAAGCCTCCCCGATGAGGTTGGCGACTATCAGATCGTTGCGACGCTTTCGAGCACCACACCGTTGGCTGACACCAGCGTGACCGGTGCCGATCACCTTGTGGCCACTGCAACCACCGTTGCTGATCTTGTGGACGGAAGTGCGTTGCCGTATACCGGAACGAATACGACATGGCTCGCCCTTCTCGGCGCGGGTCTGGCCCTCGGCGGTCTCATCCTTGTGACCACTACCGGAAGGCTCGCCACCCGACGTCAAAGCGACTGACGCATTGCAACGCCTTCGGGCCGAGCGATGAGAAGGGCCCCGACCGAACCGGTCGGGGCCCTTCATTTTCAAAGACCCAAACTTCTCTTGCCACGCTGCGAAAACTTCGAGTGGCAATGAGTTAGCGCGGCGGAAGCTCGCTCTCGACTCCGACCACAACTTCGCCAGTGAGCGCCTCGAATAACCAGCGGAACACCGGGCGAGCATCCATTTCGCTCAGAGGGATTCCCAGAGCGAGAACGGCGGCGACGCCGGTGGCGGCAACGTGAGTCCACAACACGATGAGAGTGAGGATGGACTCAGGCACACCGACCGCGCGCAGTTCTTCAATGGATTGCTTATCGGTGGCGGTGATCGCGTCGTGCAACATGCGAGCAAGATCGGGATCAGCACACGCCGCAATATGGAACTCCTGGCGATAAAGCCGCCACTGCACCCGCTCATCAGACATTGATGAAAGCGAAATCAGCGCAGCGCGATCGGGGATGGACTGCAACGGCGCGCGGTCCACGAAGACCTCACGGTTCTGTCGAACCACATCAGCCAACGCGTTCGCGAATGCGTAGTCATGCAGCGATCGAAGATCAGCGAACCGAGGATTGGCGGCCCCGGGAGTAAGCCGGGCGGCGCGACACACTCGCAGCATCGATGCTGCCGCTAGACCGGAACCAGCGACTACATCAACTGCAGCAATCATCAGGCGACGAGTGATGTCGTCGTTCTCTGCCTCGAAGGGAGACAACGACGAAGCGATCTCATGTTTGGGAATCGCCTGC
>JBAXGZ010000130.1:0-5156 GCA_037139155.1 Actinomycetes bacterium
CGATACCGACACCGTCGCCACAGTGGCCGGCGCCATTGCCGGCGCTCGCGACAGCATCCAAGCCATTCCTTCACGATGGCTCACGTATATCAATGGTGTAGTTGAAACCCCCGAAGGCGTGAAGAAGTTCGACAATGCCTCGTTGCAGGACTTCGCTCGAGCCCTGATCGGACGTGGACCAGTCAGTGCCACCCCCACCGAGCCGCCCGCCGGACCGGACTGACGCTAACCGCACGGGCAATGCGCACGCATGGCTACTCCGAGCGCGAAGCCCATGCCTGGTTGGCCGAACGCTGGGGCCAGTACGAGGACTACCAACAGTCATTCATCGAGTTACTCGAAGCAGAGTGGTGACTCACAATCAATGAGGCAGCGATTACTCGTCGTTCATTAATGACTTTAACGACACGTTTTCGTACCACGAGTCGGTTTGCTTTAACCGTTCGCGCGGACGCAATAACGGAGGATGCAGCGTTTCGGCCCAACTGCGTCGATATTTCTTCGCCGGACGACCGCGCGTACTTTGCTTCGATGGAGTCTCCATTAACGGAGCTTCCATACTCAGCAGCATGTACTCGCCCGACGGTGACGACTCATGCGACTCATACATGTCAGAGTCGTCATCCTCGAGGAAACCGTCGATGTGCAGCACGCGCTTATTAAACGTGGCCCGATCCACCTCGAAGCCCCACACCGCTTCGACCGCGTAACGAAGTTCGGTGAGTGTGAATGAATCCGGAAGAAGTTCAAGAATCGCGGAGGTTTCTTCCACCAGTACCTGAACGAACTCGAGTGCATCCTCGAGAATCTGATCGTGATCGAACGCAAGGGAAATCTCGCCGTCGAGAACTTTGCGCACCGGGACGATCTCAACTTCTTTCGCATCGGTTCCAGCTTCCAGCGCGACATCAATTGATGTGAGCGCCGCATGGGCAACCGTCACGACTCGCATTCGCGGATCACGATCGGGATCGCCATAGGCCCGGAGTTGATGAATCGCCGACGGAGGAAGCTCAAGCCCCGCTTCTTCATGCAGCTCACGAATCGCTGCGTCGGGAAGATCTTCGTCCTCGTGAACGAACCCCCCGGGTAGGGCATAGCGGCCAGCTTCGGTATCGCCGCCTCGAACAATAAGGACGGCAGCAAGTTCCTTCCTGGGAGCCTGACCGGACTTCGGCGGAACCGGCAGATCGATGAGGGTGAACACCGCGATATCGACCGTCACCGCAAAGGCGGGGAAGGCCTTGGGGTCGTACGCATCGGCAGCCATGGCCTCAGATTATGACGTTGCTTGACACAGTTTCCACTCTGTGGCATTATGAAGTTGTTGGCAGCAATTAGGTACCTGTGCTCAGCATACCTAATCGACTGTCACAGGGGGTCTTCATACTGAGGCCCCTTCCCACGAAACCCGGCGGCGGGCGCTGGCCGGAGAACAGGAGCCCTACTTGGCACATGCATCGACTTCTTCCCCCAACAACGACCCTCGCCAGTTCGGCATTCGGGTCTTCATCACCGCTCGCGGCTTGGCCCGCGGCCGGTACGAGCGCGGCGACGACGCCGGTGCTCACGACATGGCCATGTTGGTCTTCCTCCAGTTCTGGTCGAACCCGACCCGATGGATGGCCACCTACACCCCTGAGGTGTTTGCGGCCGTGTCATTGCGCAAGCGCGCCGAAGATTGGCGTCGTAGCGAGCGCATCCAGCGCGGCCAGGGCGCACACCTGACCGAGCGCAACGGCGCCCGTGTCGCCCGACGCGAGATCGGCTCACTCGATGAGCTCACCGATCGCATCGGCGACATCACCACAAACGGTCACGACTTTGCCGACTCAGTTGCTGCGCAGGTCGACGTGAAGAAAGCAATGGCAATGCTCTCTCCGTTGCAGCGCACATTGGTAGTGCATGTCGACATCGAGGGTTACACCGTTGTCGAAACCGCGCAGTCACTCGGCAAGAGCCGCGCCTATTGCCAGCGCGAACTGGGCAAGGCCCGCGAGTTCATCCGCGAGTACGTGGTCGCGGCGTAATCAGTCACGCAGTCATTCTGTTTCCTGCGTCGAGTCCGACGCCCCGCCCGTGATGTGGCGCTCCCACAAAACCAGGGCGTCTTCCGCATCGAGCGACTCCACATCGCGGCGAGAAAAACCAGCGGAATAGACCAAACGTGAAAGCAACCACTCCGGAACTAGTTCACGTCGTTGCGATTCCGCAGGCCGCACACCCACTGCGGTGCGGCTAAGTGACGCTATGACATCGCCGAGGGCGACCGACTGCGGATTCTTCGGCAACGTGGCAACACGGCGAGTCATCTCTGCATAGATCGCTGATTCCGCACGAGCTCCGACTCCCCACACCTCTGCAATCTCCACAACGAGATCACCAGCCGAATCGGTGAGCACCCGCCAAATGATTCGCCATCGGCGATCACCAACAGTCAGTTTGCGGACGCCGATCAACTCTCCGAGGAGCGGCTCACCGACAGAGGGGTATCTCTCAATGAACAGCAGACGCTTCAACACCGCGCGAACGATCTGCGGATCGGAACGCACCAACATCGTGAGATCGTGGACGGCTGATTCGATGAACCGAACCTGGGCTCGAGGCTGTGCCATCGACAAACGAAGCGGTTTAGATACGCCCGGCGCGCAGATCGGCGTCGAGTTCGGCTTCAAGATCGGCTCGGTTGAAACCGAGCGAATCGATGACCTCGTCGAGTCCGATGCGGACGCCGTTGTCGGTAGCCAAGCGGGAGAGCACCAGGGCTGCGCTCCGCAGGTCGGCTTCCAGGTCTTCAAGTTCCTCGAATCGGGCGACACCGACCACCGCCGCCACCGGCGTGCCGTGCTTCTCAACCACGATGTCGTGCCCTTGGCTCGCCCGGCGCACGAGGTCGGAGATGCCCAAGCGTGAGGCCTCGGTGACGGTGATGGATTCAGCCGAGGTCGAACTGGACGTCGCAGGAGAGGGCATTGAGAAAGTGTATAGATTTCTATATAGAAATCTATAGTCCGGCCGAATCATCGGCCGCCGTCAGGAAATTTCTTGCAGATCGCTGTGCACATTTCGCCGGCGGTCGTGCGTTTCTCAATCAATCAAGGCGAGGAGGTTGCCCCATGGCGATCGAACAGTTGGAACGGGCGTCGGTGGGACGTCCGATTACTCGGGGTGGAGTATCGCTCTTCCCCATTTATATTCACGGCGGGGCCGGCATTGATATCGCCGCCCGTCCTGAAGATGTACAGATCACCGAACAGGGATCGGCCGAGGTGCCGACCATCACGGTGACCAACCCCGGCCAACGACCGACGCTGCTGGTCGAGGGCGAGACCGTGACCGGCGGCCAACAGAACCGTGTGCTCAACGTGTCGGTACTGGTGCCCGGTGGAGCAACCATCGATGTTCCGGTGTCGTGTGTCGAGGCCGGTCGATGGGAAGGCGGCCGTTCACAGTTCCAGCGCGGTCGCACGTTTGCCCCCCGACGAGTTCGGAGAGTCAAGACCGCGTCGGTGAACGAATCGATTCGCCTCGACGATTCGAAGTTCTCTGATCAAGGCGCGGTGTGGGGAACCATCGACTACGAACTCAATCGATTGAACATTCACTCCGACACGAGTGCACTACACGCGTCGGAGATTCTTCTCGAGGCCGATATTCACCTCGGAGAAGCAGTGCATCAGTTGGTCGAGGCTGGTCCGCTTCCCGGACAGTGCGGCATCGTGATCGGACACGGCAAGCGCATCGTGTCGGTCGAAGTGTTCGCAACTCCCGAGCTGCTCGAGGCCAACTGGGAAGCCCTCGTGCGCGCCGCATTACTCGATGTGCCCAACCACGTTGAAGGGCGGCCGTCAGTTTCTCGAGCTCTTCGCTTCGTGAATCGATTGGCCACGGCACACGCCACACATTCGCCCGGCGTTGGTCTGGGCGAGGGGCTTCACATCCGAACCAACCGGTTGGTCGGACAGGCCCTCACGTTGAACGGTGCAGTGGTGCACGCAAGCGCATTCGCCCTCGCGGCCTGATTTCCTCAGGCCTCGAGGCATCTCTGGCGGGAGCCAGGCGGGTCGTCCCCGGCGGAGGGGACGACCCACAGTTTCTCTTGGGAGTCTGGGAACCTGCCTCGTTAGACTCTCCGACCGTGACTGCTCGGCGGCAAAAACGAATTCTTCGAATCGCGTTTCTGACAGTGCTGGCCGCTTTTATCGGCGCAGCGGTCATCCCCTTCGTTTTCACCACACAGGCCAACGCCACATCAACCACGCTCTATAGCCAGTTGAATAACGGTGCTTGGCGATCAGTTCAGGGAACCAATTGGCTTGCCCAGTCATTCAGTTCCTCTTCGGCTGCAACAGTCGTCACCGACGTTTCCATCGTCTTCCGAAATGCGACGGAGAACAACGGATCCTCGAGCGGATCGTCCACCTACACGCTGAGCATCTGGTCGAGCTCGAGTGGCGCTCCCGGTACTCAGTTGAAAAGTGTTGCAACATCCGTTCAACCCGGCGCGTGGTCGGAAGGAACGCAGAACTACACGCTGAGCAGTCCCCTTACGTTGTCGCCGAGCACTCAGTATTTCGTCGTGATGAGCGGTTCGGGAACGATGGGTTGGAAGTGCAATGCCGCAGCACCAACCACAAACGTCAGCCCGACACCAACATTCACATCGCTGGCATCGAGCAATAGCGGTGGCGCATGGTCAGCGGTTTCGGGAACCTGTGCCGGGCTGAACTTTGGAATGGCGGTCACTGGCGCACTGCCGTCAACACCGACGCTGTCGAATTTCTCAAATGTTTCTGGAACCGTCGGCGCCCCTGCCCAAACGATCGTGGCTCCGACCTCAACCGCCCCGGGAACATTCACCTATTCATCGGCGACTCCCGCGGTGGCATCAGTCAGCGGGGATCAGCTCTCATTCGTCAGTGTCGGTACCGCGGTAATCACTGCGAACTTCACTCCGACTGACACCGTCAATTACACGACAGCGTCGACCACAATGACCGTCACCGTCAGCCAGGGCACACCAACGCTCGGAACATTCAGCAACGTGTCGGCCACCTACGGCGACAGCGCCGCAACGATCACCGCACCAACATCGAGCACTCCCGGAACGTTCAGTTACGCCTCATCCAACACTGCGGTCGCAACTGTTAGTGGAT
>JBAXGZ010000131.1:0-4896 GCA_037139155.1 Actinomycetes bacterium
ACTTTACATAACGAGGATTATCGGCAACCGAAGGGAGAAACCAAAGAGAACTTAAGCCTCGTCTCCTCTCTCAGGTCAGACCTTCGGCTTCTGCGGAGAGTTCTCCCCCGAGGTGGCCGGTGTCGTTGTAGCGCCGAAGAATCCAACGATCACCCAACACGATGAGGTGGGCGATCGACGCGTTGTCCGTTGCGCCGAACGCGAGCGGGGTGGATCCAGTGGCATGAGAAAGGGCTGCCCCGATCGCTCCCCCATGGCTGACGGCAACAACGCGGGCGCCGGGATGGGCCTGGTGAATTCGATTGATCGCCCTCACCACTCGTGCCTGAAGCTGAGAAAACGATTCGGCCCCAGGGATCGCGCTCCAGTCTTGGGTTCGTTCGACTTCGAGAAACGCTGGGTCGCGCTCGGCCACCTTTTTCCGGAAGATTCCACCCTCCCACTCCCCTAAGTGAATCTCTCGAAGATCGGGTTCGACAATGGCGTCGGTTCTGAGATGGGCCAGCAGCGGAGCTGCGGTTTGTGCGGTCCTCTGGAGGGTGGTGACGTAGACCGCTGCGAGATCGACACGGCGCAAACGCTCGCCGACTTGAGTGGCCTGCCAATGGCCGTGAGCAGTCAGTGGAGGGTCGCCCTGACCATCGACAAGAGAAAAGGGTTCTCCGTCTTTGTAGGCGGCTGATTGACCATGGCGAACGAGGAACACCTCGGTCGCGCCGGGCGGTGCTTGGAACGGGCGCTGTCCGTATTCAACCTCATCCTCACTCATACGGCGGAACGTAGCAGCGGTATCCCACTGGTGGCCTCGTTCGCTCTGCAGACGCCGTCAGCGTTAGCGTGTGCCCCCTATGTCACGCCGCATCGAAGTCGAACTCACAAGTACACGCGAAGACGGAACCTGGACTTGGCGGGCCGCCGGTGCCAAGTTGCCCAAGGGAGAACTGAACGGTTCATTGCTCTTCACTGGCGCCAAGGTTGGCGACGTGGTCAGGGCCGATGCCGATTTCATGATGGACGGCATCGACATCATCGCGGTCCTTGCTCCCAAGGGAGCACGCAAGGAACCGGAACGCATCGAGATCATCGGCACACCCCGGCGTGACGACGAGCCGCTCGTGACGACGAAACTCGCGCCGAAGGGCCGCGGTGATCGCCGCGACCGAAAGCCGCGCCGTGATCGCGAAGAAGGCGCCGACGGTGAACGTCGTGACAGCCGGCCTTCTCGCGACCGCAAGCCTCGCGCCGAGGGCGAAGGTTCACAGGATGCTCGTCGCAAGAGTGGTACTCGCGTCGCCCATCCCACTCGCCCAACGTCACCGGCTCCGGAACCCAAGCCCAAGGCGAAGCGTCTTCGTGCCGGACGCACCCATCGCAATGCCGCACTAGCTGCCCTTCCCGCTGAGCAGAAGCCGATTGCTGAACATGTACTTCGGGGAGGCATCCCCGCCGTTCGCCAAGCGGTCGAGAAGCAGAACGAAACCAACAAGGCCGAAGGCAAGCCCGAAATCAGCCCTGCACCGCTGTTGCAACTCGCAGAACAACTGATGCCGTCTCTGCGTTCGGCCGAATGGCGCGACAAGGCCGAGGCTGCACTCGCCGATCTCTCTGAACTTGATCTACGCGATCTGCGTTCGGTGGTTGTTGCCTCCGACGTCGGCGCTCGTGACGATGAATCCCGAGCCTTAGCCGAACAGTTGAAAGCCGGTCTTGCACAGCGAGTCGAGTCGGAACAGGCAGCCTGGCTGACCGAGATCAGCGATCTCCTCTCCGGAGGTCGTGCGGTTCGAGCGCTGCGCGTGAGTTCACGTCCTCCGAAAGCAGGCGCGCCGCTTCCTAGCGAGCTTTCAGCCAAACTCACCGAAGCTGCGACTGCATCATTGACTCCGGAGACTGGTCAGGACCGCTACGCGACCGTGCTCGATGCGCTGGCGTTCTCGCCAGTCCGCACCCAAGTAACGCCGCTTGGTATACCTGCGGAGCCATCTCCTGAATTGCTCGCTGCAGTCAAGAAGGTGGCCGCCCGCCTTCCTCAGATCGCCGTACTCTTCGGTATCGAGGCCACCGCTCCTTCGAAGGCTCGGACCGGAGCAAAGCCTCGGCCTCCGAAGCCGTCGCTTGCGAAGCCATCGGCTGCGGAAGATTCGTCGACACCGCCAGTTCCTGCAGCCGAGGACGCCCCCGAAGCAGCACCTGCAGAAATCGACACTGCCGACACTGCCGACACTGCCGTTACTGCGACGGAGGAAACCGCCGCTCCGATCGATGTTGTCGCTGAGGCAGTCGAGGAACCGACTCCTGCGTCGACCGAGAATGCGGTCACCGACGATGGTGCAGTTCCCGAGACCCCTGCCCCCGAGGCTGCGGGTTCAGACGTAGACACCCCAACCTCAGACGTCGACTCCTCCACAGAGGAAGTACCGAGCGACGAGGCCTGAGCTACCGCTCGAGAAATTCCCGTAGTTCGCCGGGATGGGACAACACAAGGTCGCCAGGTTGCGCCTCTGCTCGTGGGTTCCAGCCCGCTAGTGCGAACGTTGCCCCCACGCTGTGGGCGCAGTGTCGGTCATGTGCGGTATCGCCGAGGAAAATGACCTCCGATACTGCGACCCCGAGGGCGTCAAGAACCGGGGCGAGAACCTTTGGCCCGCTGAACGCATCGGCAAAGAACGAGACCTCTGGCGACCATCCGAGTCGAGCGAGTTCGGCGTGCCCCGAGCGCGGGTGCTTGTTAGAGCACACCGCCCAACGATCGAACGACCCGACTAAGCCGCCCACACCAGGAAACGGCATGGCGCGTGTTGGGTCATACGCATTGAGGTAGTCCTCGATGTCGATCCCGAGACGATCGCACTCTTCAGCGAGCACATGTCCAAAGGTGATCTCGTCACGGTCGATGCCTAAAGCGACAAACGCCTCGCTTAGGGCCGAATCCGAATCAATCAGTGTCCCGTCGAGATCGCATATTGCGATCAGTGGCCACCGTTGCGATTCAGACTCGGCGTTGCCTTCGCCACTCATTTCGCCATCGTAGTTTCGTCACCTGACGAAACTGAATAGATGATGATCACTCGCTACTATTAATCGATGGTCGACTACGAAGTGCATGGACACATCGGAATTCTCACGCTCAACCGCCCTGAGGCTCGCAACGCGGTCAATGACGTTATTGCCCAGTCGATGACCGAGAACCTCGAGCGAATGGAAGCGGACCCTGATGTCTGGGTGGGTGTGCTCACCGCCAACACCACCGGTCATAAGACTCCGGTGTTTTGTGCCGGTGCTGATCTCAAGATGATTAATGCTGGTCGCGCCGGCGACCTCGCCACGAAAAAAGGCGGGTTCGGAGGGTTCACCACATTTCCTCGCACGAAGCCAGTCATCGCTGCAGTCGATGGTCTGGCCACCGCTGGCGGCTGTGAGATCGCACTCGCCGCCGACATGATCGTCGCATCACATCAGTCGTCGTTCGGCTTGGCTGAGGTGAAGCGCAACCTGGTGGCCGCAGCTGGTGGCCTCTATCGACTCCCGAAAGTTGTGGGCAAGAACGTCGCTCTCGAAGTTGCCCTCACTGGTGTTCCACTCTCGGCACAGCGGGCCTATGAACTCGGTCTTGTAAACCGATTGGCCGAGAACGGTGCTGCTCTCGACGTCGCTCTCGAACTTGCGGCGACGATCGCCGAGAATGCACCTCTCGCGGTGTGGGAAAGCCGGGCGTTGATCCTGTCCGCCGACTGGGACGACGAAGCAACGATCAATGCCAATACCGCTGCAGCATTCGGCCGCGTACTCGCCTCCGAGGACACCACTGAAGGGCTCACCGCATTCATCGAGAAGCGCGCACCTCAGTGGAAGGGTCGCTAACCCGGCGAACCTGTTGTCAGCGCAATTCGCGTCGGACGGTCAGGAGTCGAGCCGTCAACCCGAAGCGCTCAAAGAGGTTCTTTGATTCGCGTGCACCGGGAAGCGTCTGCGCATCAATGGCCGTCGCCTCGTGGGCGATGGCCCATGCCAGCGCGGACTCGAGAAGGATTTCACCTACACCGATGTCGCGAGCATCGGGAGTGGTGTAGATGTCGCTGAGAGAAGCGACGGTCTCATCTGAGACATCCAACATGGCGATGGCGTATCCGACGATCACGTGTTCCCACAATGCGCACCAGACCATCGTGGCGCTATCGAGAAAAGCAGCGGAGACGATTTCGGCACTTGTCGATGTCCCCCGCCGAGACCGAAGGAGAGCCTGTCCCCCGCGCATGGGGATGAGTTCCTCCGCAGCGGCATCCATCATCGACACCAATTCGCCGATGTCCGATGGCTCCGCCGGGCGAACCAGGACTTGCATCTCAGCCGTTCAGTTGCCGGAGACGATTCAGGATCGTCTTCCTTGAGCGGGAATCTCGTTCGAAGGACTCGATACGCACGCGCTGCTCGGCGGAAAGCCCAGCGAGCAGAGGAAGGATCTGGGCGGCTGTCATGTCGAGGTATCCGGGGATCAGATCATCGACACTGTCGCGGCTCGATCCCTTTGCAACAGGAGGAGACTCTGCCGCGGCCGGCGCCTGCTCGTCAGTCGTCGGTCGTTTCGGCGAAGAAGAGTCGGCCACGATTTTGAAGAACGCAGCGATGTGTTGCTCAGCGTCGGACACGGCCTGACGGGCTTTGGTGTTCGTCGCTCCAAGCGCGAACTGACCGATGACTCGAGCGTTCGATGCCCTTGCCCTCCCCCGCTCTACCAATTCGGGGAGCGCATCAGCGCTCTTCGAAACTAAACCGATTGGTGCATACACGATGAGGTCGAGAAGACGCTCGACCGGATCAACTGAGGGAGATGTCGCCGACGACGCCATCTCAGCCCTTCGCCCGTTTCGCGGAAGCCTTCTTCGCCGGGGTGCTCTT
>JBAXGZ010000132.1:0-4740 GCA_037139155.1 Actinomycetes bacterium
TCGTCGGGCACGCCAACAACGGCAACCTGTGCGATGCCCTCAAAGGACATGAGCAGATTCTCGATCTCGGCGGGATAGGCATTGAATCCGCCGACGATGAACATGTCTTTGGTGCGATCGGTAATGCGCACATACCCACGTTCATCCATGATTCCGACATCACCGGTATGCAGCCAGCCATCGGCATCGATGGTTTCGGCGGTGGCCTCGGGATTATCGAGATAGCCGATCATCACGTTGTAGCCCCGGCAAACAATTTCGCCAGCTTCGCCACGCGGGAGTTCGTTGTTGTCCTCGTCGACAATGCGCACTTCGGTATCGGGAATCGCCCGACCACTCGTGAGCGCAATCGTTTCCGGATCATCTTCAGGCCGGCACATGGTGACGGTGCCGGTGGCTTCGGTGAGGCCATAGGCGGTGATGATGTTTTCGAAGGTGAGTTCATCGCGCATGCGCTCGATCATCGAAACCGGAATTGCCGCCGCGCCGGTCACCGCCACCCGCAGTGACGACAGATCGAACGAGTCGCGGTTCGGGTCGTTCAGGATGGACAAGAACAGCGTGGGCGGACCGGGCAGCATCGAGACGTTTTCGGCGGCGATGCGGGCCAGCACCTTCTGCACGTCGAACACCGGCTCGGGGATCATCGTGGCGCCCTTGAGGAAGCTGGCGATAATGCCGGACTTGTACCCAAACGTATGGAAGAACGGATTGACGATCAGATAGCGATCGCCTTCGGTCAGGCCGACCACATCGGCCCACACCTCGAACACGCGCAGTGTTTGCGCATGCGTGACCATCACGCCCTTCGGAGATCCCGTGGTGCCAGAGGTGAACACCAGATCGCACAAGTCGTCTGCTTTCGTGGCGTTGACGCGGGCATCGACTGACTCGACCGGAACAACCGCGCCGGCGTCGAGATAGGCCTGCCACGCGGTCGTACCTTCAGGGGCATCTCCCCTAATGACGACGATCCGACACTGCTCTCCGATCCCCGTGCCTTCCAGCATTCCGACGTAGTCGTTGCCCAGAAATCCGTTGACGCACAGCAACACCTTTGCTCCTGAGCGGCGGATGATGTCGCTGGCTTCAGTGCCCTTGTAGCGAGTGTTGAGCGGCACGAGCACACCACCGGCCATCACTGCGCCCAGCCCGGAAATGATCCACTCAGCAATGTTGGGAGCCCAAATAGCTACCCGGTCGCCCTGCTCGATACCAGCGGCAATATGGGCCCGAGCGGCATCGACAATGCGATCGCGCAACTGGGGAAAGGTCAGACGCAGATCGCCGTCGACCAGGGCCTCGATCCCGGGGAATCGTTCACCCGAGTCCATGACCAGTCGACCAATGGTTCCGAACTTCTCGTCTGCACGCATGGGTGCTGACACTAGCGATTCAGGCCCCCTCCCATCTGACGGAGTGTCAGAACCGGCGCCCTGTTATCTTCATTTGTGAAACAAAACCTTGGCGCTCCTCATTCTCGTGCCCGCTCAGCCACCTCCCTCGCTCTCAGCGGGTCGATGCTCACCGCCGGAGCAGGTGTCGGCACCCTTGCCAGTGTTCTGTTCATCGGGCTCGCAAGCCCGGCCGGTGCAGCAACGTTCACTGTTTCCAATCTGAACGATTCGGGTGCCGGTTCACTGCGCCAAGCGATCACTGACGCCAACGTCGCAAGCGGCGCCGACACAATCGACTTCGGTCCAGGGGTGACGGGAACGATCACCCTTGGTAGCGATTTCCCCCAAATCACTGAGAGTCTCACCATTGTTGGGCCAGGTTCCGATGCTCTCACCCTTTCCGGTGCCGGCAGTCACCACGTCTTCAGTCTTGACACAGGCGGCAACGGAACAGTCTCACTAAGCGGCGTCACTGTGACCAACAGCGTTGGAGCCGCAGGCACCGGAGATGGTGGCGCCATCGACGCCGTCAACACCAACGTCATTCTTGACGAGGTCGTACTTACGAATAACGCGATCGACACCAATCAAGCCAGCGGCGGTGCACTTTCGGTCAAGAATCTCGCGGGCGCAGGAAACGTTTCCATCACCAATTCTGCGCTTTCGCACAATTCCGCCCGATCGGCCCCCGGCGGAGAGACGAAATCCGGTGGCGCATTTTTGACGGCTGACGACATCACTATTGCGTCCACCCGTATTGATCACAACGACGCAGACTTCGTTGGTGGCCTTGTTGCGTATGCGAACAATGTGCTCACAATGACGAACACCACAATCGCAGACAACAGCGGCGCAGCGGTGGTCGGAGGCCTCGCAACCTCCGCCGCTACCACGATCATTTCGGATTCGGTCATCACCGGAAATACATCTACCGGGTCCGTCGGCGGGGCCTACATTCTGGGTTTCTCTTTCGCGAACTACGGAGTCGGAACAGTTGCCATAACGACGACGCGGATTTCGAATAACACTGGCTCGGTAGTCGGTGGCGCCTTCATCGAAGCCGGCGGCTCACCCGTAGGTAGCGATCAGGACGCCAACATCTTTGATCGGCTCACTGTCACCGACAACATCTCAACAAACACGAGTGGGACTTCGACGGCCGTCGGCGGCCTCGTCGTCTCCATGATTGGAAAAGCGACCATCGCCAATTCCACGATCTCCAATAACTCAGGAATCGGTCTCAATCTGCTTGGTAGTTCGATCGCGCCCGGAAGTGTGCCCGCTTCGCTTTCGTCCTCCGCCATCTCTGCACCTCATGAGTTGACGCTTTCGCATTCAACGGTGAGCGGAAACAGCCGTCAGGGCATCTCAGCGGGGATCAGTCTCTATACCGCTTCGACACCCAGCGCCGTCGCACCAGGCTTTGACGGCACATTGACACTTAATCACGCGCTCGTCGCGGGCAATGGCATTGAAGATGTCGCAATTCCCGCGACCGCAGTGTTTTCTCTCATCCAGAAACCCAATTCATCGCTCATTATTGGCACCGGGACACTCACTGGCGTTGATCCCGATCTGAAACCCCTTGAATCCATAAGCCCCACCGTTTCGGTTGTACCGATCACCATCGGTAGCGCCGCATGGAACGCTGGCAACCCCAACTTCCTCCCTCCGCCCGCCACTGACCAGCGCGGAATGCCCCGAGTCGTCGACATCATCGACATTGGCGCCTACGAAATCCAGGAACCCTTCATTCTCCCGAGGTTCACCGGCTGAAATATCCGGTCCGTCGCAGCCGGTTGGTAGGTTGCGCACATGGCTCTTTCCGCGCACCCACTTTCTGAGAATCTCACCGCCCTGTTGTTTGACGTCACCGACGGTGTCGGCGTCATCACGCTGAACCGGCCGGACAAGTACAACTCCTGCGACCTCGCGCTCGTCACCGAACTCGAGCACCTCTACAAGGAGTTGCGGTACGACGATTCGGTGAAGGTCGTCGTACTCACCGGCGCCGGCGAGAAGGCGTTCTGCACCGGCATCGACCGTGACTTCGCCATGGACAACCGTCAGCCCGACTCGCCGTTCATGATGGACGACCCGATGCTGAAACTCGGACCGAAACAGGCCGACCTGTGGAAGCCCGTGATCACTGCGGTCAACGGCATGTGCGGTGGCGGTGCGTTCTATGCGCTCGGTGAAAGCGAATTCATCATCGCCGCCGAGCACGCCACGTTCTTTGACCCCCACACCACCTACGGCATGGCCGCCTGCTTCGAGCCCATGTTCATGTTCGATCAAATGCCATGGGGCGAACTCGTGCGCATGTCGCTCATGGGCAACTACGAACGCATCTCGGCTCAGACCGCCCACGGCTGGGGAATGGTCAGCGAAGTCGTTCCTGGCGACCAACTGCTCGATCACACCATGGAGATCGCCACCAAACTCGCCTCATTGCCGCAGATCGCCGTTCAAGGAACCATGCGCGCGCTGTGGGCTCGCCGCAATATGCCTCGCACCCAAGCCATCGCCACGGCCAACCACCTGGTGGAAATCGGCAATCGGCCCGAGGCCCTCGCCGAAGGTCAGGCGTTCTTTAAGAGCGGCGTGCGCGTGACACCCATTGTTCGCTGAGTTGCGCTGAGCCTTACGGCAGACGGTAGAGACGGCGGGCGTTGTCGCCCATGACCTTGCGACGAGCCGATGGCGGAAGCGAGTTCACCGCGACCGCAGCCTGCGTGAGACCGTCGGGGTACAAACACGTCGGATGCGGGAAGTCGGTTTCGAACAACACACGATCTTCACCCAGCGCAGCAACCGCAGCAGCGACACCGGCCTCTTCAAACCAGAAGCACGCCGACATCTGACGCTTGAAGTATTCGGTGGGCGTCAACGGCAGCGTCGAACCGGGAATGGACTGTTTCAACTGGTAGTCGAGCGACTCAAGGAAGAACGGAATCCAACCGATACCGCTTTCTACCGAAACGAACTGCACCTCGGGATGACGTTCGAGCACGCCACCGAAAATGAGGTTGGCCATAACTCCAGCGTTCGACAAATACATCATCGCCGAACCAATGGCGAGCTTTGTATCCATGTCATGTGACGGCCACGGCGTCATGCCGAACCACGACAACGTGTCGGACGACGCTCCAATGTGAAAGTTCACCGGCATCGCCAGTTCCGCACAGACATCCCACATCGGATTCCAATACGCCTCAGCCAGATCGGGAAGTCCGAACGTGTGCGGGCCGGTACCCATATTCACGCCACGCAATCCCATGGCATGACAACGCCGAATTTCACGCACCGCGACATCGACATGCCACATGGGAGTAATGGCCAT
>JBAXGZ010000133.1:0-4723 GCA_037139155.1 Actinomycetes bacterium
TGCAACATCACCACGACGTCGCGAACCGTGACCGCACCCTGAACCTCGAGCGCGTTCAGACTGTTCGATACCTCGACGAGACGCTCCTTGTAGCGCTCAAGTGTTTTCATCGCCTGATTGGCTCGATCAAGGAGCCGGGGGATGGGCAGGAGTTGACGCTTCTCATCGCCGACGTACACCGCGATGATCGACATATCTTCGGACACGGAAATAACCGGAACGGAAATGGAGCGAGCAACTCGTTCAGCCGTTCGATGCCGAGTACCGGTCTCGGAGGTGGGCACATTCGGCTTCGGTACGAGGTGCACATTGGCGCGAGCAATACGACTGGCATTCGAGGCCAACACGATGGCCCCGTCCATCTTGGCCAGTTCGGAAAGACGCTGCGGGCTGTAGGCAGCATCGAGAAGGAATCCACCGGAACAGATATTGAGCACATCGGGGCCATCGCCCACGACGATCAGCGCACCCATCCCCGACTGCAAGATGCGATCGAAGCCCTCACGCAAAGGCGTACCCGGCGCGACCATCGCAAGGGCCTGCAACATTGCGGGACTGCGACGCCGAGCCATCGGGCGAGTGTACCCGTGTGGTGTTTCAGAACTCCGAGGAATCTTGGTCGCCGATACCCACTGCAGCAACGGCCTCGGCCAGTGTGCCGACGCGGATGGTCTTCATGCCCTCGGGTGCATCGGGAGCGAGGCGAGGGACAAGTGCGCGAGTGAACCCGAGTCGCGCGGCTTCGGCGAGACGACGTTCACCGTGTGCAACCTGGCGTAACTCGCCGCCGAGTCCGATTTCGCCACACACCACAAGGTCTTCAGGAATCGGCGTGTTGAAGCGCGAAGAAGCAAGTGCCAGCGCTATTCCAAGGTCGGCTGCAGGTTCGATGATCTTCACTCCTCCGACGGCTAGTGCGTAGACATCGCGCTTTTCGAAGGTAACGCCGGCGCGTTCAGACAGAACGGCCAATAACAATGAAAGTCGACCAGAGTCAAGACCTTGTGCGCTTCGACGAGGCGATGGAAGTTCCGAATGCGCAACAAGCGCTTGAACTTCGACAAGGAGTGGACGATCGCCCTCCATAGTGGGGACGATGACCGAACCCGCAACGCCTTTGCGACGATCGGCCAAGAACAGTCGACTGGGATCGGGAACTCCAAGCAAACCTTGTTCTGTCATTTCGAATAGGCCCAGTTGATCGGTAGCGCCGAAACGATGTTTCACCGCCCGCAGCATGCGCAACGCATGATGACGATCGCCTTCAAATGCAAGGACGGTGTCGACGATGTGCTCAAGAACGCGAGGACCAGCAAGGCCGCCTTCTTTGGTGACATGACCAACGAGCACAACCGACAGGCCGCGTTCCTTCGCGGTTGTCACCAAACGTGCCGCGCTCTCGCGAACCTGAGCGACTGAACCCGAGGCCGAACTGATGTCGGGCGTATGCACGGTCTGGATGGAATCGACGACAAGCACGGCAGGATCGATTTCGTCGACCGAAGAAAGAATGTGAGGAACGGCGGTTTCCGATGCCAACCACAGATCGGGTTGCAGCGCATTCAACCGTTCGGCGCGCAATCGGACCTGTTGTTTGGATTCTTCGGCCGAGACGTACAGCACCTTTGAACCCGACGCAGCAATGGACGCCACCGCTTGCAGCAGCAGTGTGGACTTACCGATACCGGGCTCGCCACCGACCAACGTGACCGAACCAGGCACGAGTCCACCGCTCAGCACCCGATCGAGCTCACTGATTCCGGTGGGCTTGGGTTGCCATTCGTGGGCGTCAACCTCGGAAATGGGAACGGGCGCATCGCGGCGACCTAACAACGCAGCCGACGTGGTGGCCGAGACATCGTCGAGTTCCTCGACCAGTGTGTTCCAACCCTCGCAGCCCGGACAGCGCCCAACCCATTTGGGAACGCTGGTGCCGCATTCGGTACACCGGAACACTGCTCGCAGTTTGGCCATCGGCGACACCCTACGCAGTTGGTGTGACCTCACCTGCACCAAAACGACAAGCGCCGCTCCCGAAGGAGCGGCGCTCAGCGAATCAGACGAACTGAATAATCAGCCGGTAAATGAGGGTGTGATCGGCTGAGGTGCAGGAGTCGCCGACGATTGGTCATCGGTGGGAGGGGGCGCTGGAGAACCCGGAGGAGCTGGCAAAGATGGGCCCGAAGAGCCCGGGGGACCCGAGGCGCTAACCGTGCCGACCCACCCACTCGAGTTCACGAGGGTGTAGAGCGGATAGGTGTTATCGGGGCCTTCGAAGGTTTTGTTGTACACACAGAAGTCGAAGGAGCCAGAGGTCAGCAAATCGTCATTCGGCGTACTCCAGCCGCCTTTCGTGCTACCGGTGGAAAGAGAGACGATGACTGGTGAGGTTGATCCGGAAAGGTCTATTGAGAATGACGGGGCAGGGGGCACGGGTCCTGCCGTCGGGCACGCCGTAGCGGCCGGGTAGAGCCCGAGCATGGGCACGGTGTAGCCACCGCCCCACGTGACAGTCACGGTTCCGGTGTTCTGAGCGAACGAAACCGTCGTCGGACCCGTTGCCGATGGGCCAGCACCGGCAGGGACAGCAGCGAATGTGGCGAGGGCTGCCAGCACCGACAGAATTCCGATGAGGCGGCCGAGATGGCGGGGGATAGACAACGAAACTCCTTCGATTCGACCGCCTGAACATAGCAGCACCAAAACGACAAGCGCCGCTCCCGAAGGAGCGGCGCTCAGCGAATCAGACGAACTGAATAATCAGCCGGTGAAGGCTGGCTGAACCGGAACGGCTCCCAAATCAAATGTCGCCGACTGATGGAGCGTGCTGCCCTCGCCGTCGGACTGATACAGACACACGTGATAATTGCCCCCAGTGACAGGCGTCGGTCCAACGTCACTTTGACTTGAGATCGGCGTCTTTTGGCTAAGGGTGCCCACACCGATAACGGTCCCACTCGGTACGTCCGCCACGACCGCCGTCGGGCCGTTCCCGAATCCAAAGATAAACCCATTGAGAGAGAAGATAGTTTGAGGGGTTGGGGGGCACTCGGTTACCCCCGAGGCGAGTACCAGGACGCCACTCTGATCGAAGTCATAGTTGGCGTTGGCGTAGGTGAGAGTGATCGTTCCATCGCTGTTGGTGGTAAACGAGGACGTGACCGGATCGTAAATCCCGGAACTTGCACTCGTGATCAGGTTAGCTTGGTTTTCTGAACCACCTTCAGCGTCGAAAAGGCAGAACACGTACGAGCCTGCCGGGAGCGTTGCAGCGGCACCGCTAAATCCGGTTTTGACAGCGGTTCCCACACTGATCGTGACCGGCGACGCACCCAGGGGCGAAACCGTGTAGAGGGGATCTGGGGTAATGGCGACACCACCCGGGTTCGGGCAGGAAAGCGTGTCTGTTTGGGAGTAGATGGCAACAAGACGATTGAGGGGAGCGAAGCCGTCATAGGTGAGCGTCACCTTGCCGGCAGTGCTGACGTCGAACGTGCCACTCGGCCCGCCAGCCGCACCCTGAGGGCTAGTGGTAACGGCGTCGGCCGGAGCCACACCGATGGCGAGGGCCGAGAGGGCAAGCGCGCAAACGCCAGCCAATCGGGCAAGGCGGGGAATTCTAAGCATTATCAACCTCAATCAGTTTATGAATAGGAGCAGTAAACAATCTTCAGAACAACACGAAACGAACATCAACGAAACTGCTGACGAATACTACAAAAAATCCGTACTTCGGGGCACACTCGGGCTCACCGTCGGGTTCGCAGACGGCGATTTCCGTAACGATCGTGAGGAGCTCGAGCCATGCCATATGACGTCTTCTGGGGCTCTCATACTCAGCTCCGGCTAAAGAATCCGCTACCCAGACCTACCAAAGGTGCCAAGCGACCTCATCTTGAGCCACAACGACAAGCGCCGCTCCCGAAGGAGCGGCGCTCAACAACTCAGATGAACCGAACGATCAGCCGGTGAATGCCGGAGTGGCGGGCTCGATCCCGAGTCCGATCGACAGCGATTGGGCGAGAACCGGATCTCCTTCACCAACGGTGTAGGCGCACGCTAAGTACTGGCCAGCAGTTATCGGTCCAGTAGGCAATGTCGTTTGACCGGGGACGTAAGTGAACGGAAAGACGAAGGCGTCAGTGCCGGCACCGATGATCGCCGGGCTCGGTGGAAGTTGAGGACCAAAGCCGCTCGAAGTGCTTTGCAACCCAAATCCAGTGACTGTCTGCGTCGCTCCGCTTGGGTCCGCAGGGCAGGTAGTGGCCTCTGAGAGTACGAGGAGGTAGACAAACTGGGAGAAATCCCCGTCGGCGCTCCACGTGAGCGTCATGGTGCCGTTGCCGTTGTCAACCAGTGAAGCCGTTGGCGGATTGTAGATACCGACCGTGCCGGAGGTCGTGTTGAGCCAGGTGTAGGTGCTACCGACGACGTCGTACATGCAGAAGTTGAAACTGCCGACACCCAACGCATGGAGCGGAGTGGGGCCGACCTGCGTCGCAGTGGTGACCGTCATCGGTGACGCTGGCATCGCCGCAGCAACGCCGATCGTGGCGAGGATGCCGGTTGTCGGCACGCTATTGGTGTTCTCACAGGGCGATGCACCATCAATGATGTACACCTCCACCTTGGTGGTGTCGGCGTAGGTGATCGTGGCGGTGCCGTCGTTCGTGGACGACACCGAACCGGTGGGAGTGGGAACAGCACCCGCCGGAGCCACACC
>JBAXGZ010000134.1:0-4703 GCA_037139155.1 Actinomycetes bacterium
AATGCGTTCGCAAATGCGTAGTCATGCAGCGATCGAAGATCAGCGAAACGCGGAGTTGCAGCACCGGGGGTGAGTCGGGCAGTGCGACAAACACGCAGCATTGATGCAGCGGCGAGGCCGGAACCGGCAACCACATCAACTGCAGCAACCATCAGGCGACGAGTGATGTCATCGTTCTCGGACTTAAGCGGAGATAACGCTGCAGGGATCTCATGTTTCGGGATCTGCTGTCCGACTAATCCGTAGCGTTCAAAGGCGTCATCGGGTATCGATGCAATGACACCAACAAGCGGTACAAGCGCGTTGGCCTCGGGGAGTACCGGGAGGCTCAAGTCGAGCGAGAGACGCGTGATCAGCAACCAGACGGCGCGAAGTTCCGATGTATCAGTCGACCGATCCAACTCGCCCCAGACGCTATCGACATCGGGTCGAACGACCTCATGAAGCACCGGCGCACGACGAGCGGCTAAGAGGATCTGCACGAGAGCACTTCGGTACTGCGGCGGGATCATCGACTCATCCGATGCCGTCATCATGAGGCGAAGCCACGGCGCACCGAGTTTTGTCCACGCCGCAGCAAAGACGCCGAAGACCTCGCCAAAGTGCGCGTACACCGTGCCCCGAACGACCTTGGCCTCACCCAAGATGGCGGCCACCGTGACCCGGTCGATCCCCAGTGTCTCGATCAACTGCAGTCCGGCGCGCAGCACTCGCCCTTGCGGCGAATTGTCAGCCTCGAACGCCTCGAGCGCATTATGAAAATCTTCCATTTGGCGAGGCTATCGGTGCGGAGATTTCTCGATGAATACTGTGCATAGCGACAGATGTACTATGTTCACTTACAGAATTTTGGGTAAGAGTGAAAGGACCCCTTCTTGACATTGACGTCGAGAACTACCTGACCTTCGTCGGTGTACGACCGGGACCAAACAATGTTACGGTTCGACTGGATGGAACCCGCTTTGCAGGTAACGCAACTTTTACCTTGGCCGTCCCTGGTCTTACGGTAAGCGAGACTGAAGAACCGCTCGCGAGAATCGACCCCGAGATCATCGAGAGCCGAGAGGATCCAGACGGAACGGTATCGCTCAGCGTCCAATTAACCAACTTGGGAAGCACCACGCTAACCGGAATCGTCGTAAGCGTACACGACCCGTCCGATCGATCGATCCTCGCGTCAACCACAATCGCGACCGTGGATAGAGTCCAGCGGGTTGACCTCGTCGGCATCCCAAGTGATCGGTTAGGGGACACCTTGGTGCTCTCGGCTATTGGGAATGAGACCGTTGCGAACGGCAACCGGCAGATTGCACTCAAACAGGCCTTGGTGAAGGACGGTGGGAGCTATTGGGCGACGGTCCTGCTTGGCATTGCAGCGGCGGTCGCGGTTGGAGCAGTCGTCTACAGTTCCGTCGAATGGTTCAACAGCAGAGATCGGACGAAGAGCGGAGAGAACATCTGATGTCCTCATTACCAACGGATCCGCCGCCGCTGTCGAATGCATTGATTGAGCTGGTTCCTGTGACGTCAGAGTCATACAACTGGATCTACAGAGCTGCTGTCTCGTCCGAAAGCGGGTGGCGCTGGCGCTTGCGCGGAGCGACGCCAAGCCCTGAGCGGTTTGCCCAAATTCTGTGGGCAGACATCTTGGCTCAGTTCGTTATGGTGCGCAGGTCCGATCGGAAGCCGGTTGGCCTCGTGCAGGGCTACCGCGCAGATCACATGGGGCGTCATTGTTACATAGCGGTTCTTCTCGCAGAGCCGATGCTTAATCAGGGCTGGCCACTCGACGGGATTGGTCTGTTTATGGACTACCTATTTCGGAACTGGGACTTCCATAAACTCTACGCAGAAGCGAACTCATTCAACGTTCCACAGTTTCGCTCGCTTGGCGAGCATATGTTCCGTCAAGAGGGGCATTTGCGAGAGCATTCTCGGCAAGGACATCTGTCGAGTGATCTCTATATCTATGCGCTGTACCGAACCGATTGGGAGGACTCAGGTGCATGCGGTCGCATCCGAGGCGAGGTGCGGGCCCCGAAGACGACGGTCAGGCCGTTGGCACTTGTGCTGCAAGACGAGTTTGGAATCGACCCGACGACTGTGACCGCATCGACTCGGCTTTCTGATGACCTTGGACTGGATTCAATCGACGTACTGGAATTGTCGGTCATTCTTGAGGACCGCCTGCCAGCCAACTATGCCGATTACGAGTGGGGGACCATAGGTGATATTGAGGCCCTGCTTCTTGGCCTCGCTGAGCCCAATCCGAATGAAGGCCAGCGGTCATGAAGCGCTCCCGCATGGCTGCGTGTATCCTCGGCGCTGTCGGTGGGCTTGGCGGCGCGTTATGGATCGGAGCTACTTGGATCGACTCAGGGCCTGAGAATACCTGCGGGTCAGTGTTCACGCCGGGTGAGTGGCTTGGCGACGGTCGCTGTTCGGGCACGATGTGGGCTCGGCTAGTACTAGCGGTTCTACTGTTCATACTGGCCTTGTTGAGCGCAGAGGGTGCCATAGTGATCTCTCGGCATCGTCAAGACGCCTAGGTGTATTTGCCAAGGAACTTGTTGAAACGGGTCTGGGATGAAGTGTGGAGTTGACAGTAAAGCTGTCGGTGGCGTCTTCCTCGGAGAGGATGGCGTCGGGCAGGGCTACCGCACACGGTGTTTCGCTCGCGAAACACCGTGTGGTCAGGGGAAACCTTCGAATCGCCTCGCGTAATCCGGCCGGATGTTCCGCGTATTGCGCGGTGTGAGGTCTAGAGCAACCAACGGGGTTTTGGAGCGCCGATTCACTGTGCATGAGAAACCAACGTGCACGTCATGATCGCCATCGCGCCGAACGATTCGGCACCATCGATGCAGCAGGGCGGTTCTCGCTCGGCCGGGTCGATCGGTCCTTGGGCCCCGATCTGAGGTTCGCAGGAGTTATTGCGACAAAGTCCCGACTCATCGTTCGGTTCCTTGACACTCCGGACCCACCTGAGGGTTGGGAACTCGTACCGGTGGTGCGTCAGGCCGGGCGTTATCCGCATCTTCGCCTCACAGGACTAGCCATCCGCAGCGAGCTGCGAAAAGTCGGTCTCGACTATCCGGTGTGTGTCCAGTTCGTCACCAGTCTCGAGTCACGCCAGGTCGTCATGCGGAGAATCCGATGAGACGCGAGTACGAACAAGCTCACCGGCGCAACGCTCGCGTGGTCGCCACGTCCCTATCAGTAGACCTTCGCACCGAAGTGTCCTCGCATCGATTCCGTGGCCGCGCCACGGTCGCCCGTTCTGTTGTCGACCCGGCAATGCGAACCCGTTTCTCTGCAGCACGAGCGGCACTCGACGTGGAACCAGGTCAACATCACATCAAGTTCGGGGTCGTCGCCACCCGCAGCGACAGTGTCGAAGAACTCGTCGAGCTCGTCACCGACGAGTGCCCGCCGTTTCGACGGATTACGACGGGGGACCTTCAAGTCAGCTGCGGGGTTGGATGACACGTAGCTACACAGGCGTGCACGTTCGAACATCCAACGGGCGGCGCGGATGGCGGTTTCGGCGGCGCCTTTGCCGTGGTCCGGCTTGGCCGAGCGGCCCTTGGCGGCGCGCTCGCGATTGTCGGTAGTGGCGCGTTTGTGGGCTATGCGCTGAGCGACGACGACAGCGGTCTCGAGTTCCGTGTAGGAGATTGACGCCAGCGGTTTCTCGCCGAGTGCATGGATGCTCAACTTCGACGAACGACAGGTGCGGCACTCGCACGCACAGCCACCGTTCACGTCGCAGCATGCCTCGCAGTCGCACTCGCAGTGGGCCGGAGCACCGACGGCCAGTCGCCGCAGCGAAGTGAGATAAGTCCGCCGTGTATCCCGCGGCATCTTCGGAGTCTCAGCGTCGAGGAACATCTGCAACGTCACTCCTGATTCGCCGCTCTCGAGATGACGTTGCAGCTCATCTATGGAAATGCCGTTGGGCTCGAGCATGGCGGCGATTCCGTCAAGAATCCGTTCGCGTGAACCGCTCATGACGCCGACTCCACTTGACAGGCCATCGCAGCGGCGGCCAGCACCGTCGGCGACGAAACAACAAGGCGTCCGCCTTGGATGTCGGCGAACACCAGCACTGCGTCGCCGGTGCCGAGATGGAGTCGTTCGGTGACTGCCACTGAGAGGCGGAGCCTGCGATGAGATGAACCGTTGCGCTGTCGGTCCTCCAGCCCGCACCGACCCCGAGGCGAACGTGAAGTGGCCGGGGTGAGCACGATCCATGGGCCGTTGAACGACACGTCAAAGAGGTCGGTATCGGGGCAGTCGTGGAGTGCGTGGAGCGAAATCCGACGCCGGGCGTCGAGACGACCGGCGACGTGCGGGACATCCCAAGTGGGCAGCGGGGCTGCGTGCGCACGAGCCGTGGCCTGTTTCAGCGTGATCTCGTCGCCAACCGTTGCGGCGATAGGTGCCACGGCCGCAGCACGCCGTCGCTCGGCGACCAGTGCTGCTCACTTCTTCGCCGTCATCCCGGGACTCATGTCCGTGGAATGGGCTTCGAAGGATTCGACGAGCCTCAGATGATGCTCAGGCTGGGAGATTTTCTGGTCGTGATCGTGGGACCGGTCCCACCTAATGGTGCGCGAGGGGGGACTTGAACCCCCACACCCTTACGGGCACAGGAACCTGAATCCTGCGCGTCTGCCTATTCCGCCACTCGCGCGAGTGGA
>JBAXGZ010000135.1:0-4675 GCA_037139155.1 Actinomycetes bacterium
ACGTCCGCGGCCTGAGACCGCCCCGCACCCGACAATCCCGTGATCACCACGAAGTCGCTCACCGGCTGAACGCTAGCCGTGGCGCCTCTAACCTCCGGTCATGGACAACCTCACCGCTCTTCCACTCGCCGCCGATCATTTCGAGTCGATCGCGGCCCGCGTCACCATCGAGGATCTCGTTCGCCCAACACCATGTGGCGACTGGTCCGTTCAGCAACTGCTCGACCACGTGGTGGGCGGAAACATGATGGCGGCTGCCCTCATCGGTGGTTCGTCACGAGAAGATGCCGTCATGGTGTTGACAGCAACGGTTGTCGACGAGGACATTCTCGGCACGGTGCAGGACTCGCTGCGGGCCCAAGCACAAGCATTCGCGGATCCCGCGGCACTCGAAACCATCGTGCAACATCCGGCGATGGACATGCCGGGGGCGCAGCTCCTCGGGTTTCGGGTCGGGGATCTCCTCGTGCATTCATGGGACTTGGCTCGTGCCATTGGCGCAGATGAAACTCTCGACCCCGAGGTTGTTGCCGTGGTGGCCACCAACATTGAACCAATGCGTCCATTCATCGGTCAGGTCGGCATGTTTGGCGAAGGTCCGAGCGGAACGCTCGATGAAAATGCCGACGCTCAGACCTCACTACTCGACCTCATGGGCCGACGACCGTAGACGTTTGCTCGGTCAGGACGACCGGCGGGCCACCAAGGTCAGCAAACGCGGAATCGTCGTGACTTCGGAATATTCGGGAGCACGATCAATGAAGCCCTGCGGAGGGGCCGGTTCAATCATGCGTTCCAGCGCAAGTCCCGAATCGGCCATGGCGTTGATGTATCGGCTGAGCGGTCGATGCACGAAACGGATGAACACATCCTTTTCGACCTCTTCAATCGTCGCCTGTTCGATGAGGTACGGACCGATGCGCCAGTACTGCTCAGGCGGGTCAAGGATCTGATCGTCAATCCAACCGGAACCAGGCGTCTGCAATAACGGATGATTCAGGAGGAAAACGAAACGTCCACCTGGTCGCAACACGCGCGCAACTTCGGTGAGCGCTTCGTCGACGGCGTCGATGTGTTCGAACACAAGGCAACAGACCACGGCATCGAATGACGCGTCCTCAAACGGAAGTGATTCGGCACCTGCGAGTTGGTATTGGGGACCGCCGCCGCGACGAATGGCTTCATCGATTTGGTTGACGGTCGGATCAATACCGATGACCGTTGCTCCGTGCGTTGCTGCGATTGCACGAGCGACCTGACCTTCGCCGGTGCCAACCTCGAGCACGCGCTCAAACCCTGCAGTCCAGTCGAGGATGAGCGGAATAATTTGCTCGGTGTATTCAGGGTCGACGCCGTCGGTGAACTCACGCTGCCACCAGTCGGCGTGGGCTTCCCACAGTTGGGAGTTGGCATCAGATTCAGACACGAAATCTCCGGTTCAGCGCGAGTCTCGACGAGAAGGAACATGGATCTTGTCCCAAACTGACTGTGCGACCGAATCGGGAAGCCACGGAAGGGCCTTGAGTTCCTCTTCGGTTGCTCGTTTCACCGCAGTGACTCCTCCAAGTTCCTTGAGGAGGCGCGTGCGGCGAGCTTCGCCCAGACCGGGGATGTCATCGAGCACCGACTTCGTCATGCGCTTGCCACGAAGCTCCCGATGGAAAGAGATCGCGAAACGGTGAGCCTCATCGCGAATGCGCTGCAGCAAATACAGCGCATCGCTCCCCCGCGGAACTTCAACTGGTTCGGACCGGTGAGGCAAATAGACCTCTTCGAACCGCTTGGCGAGTGATGCGACAGGAATTTCTTCCTCGAGACCAAGTTCTTCGAGAACTTTCATCGCAACACTGAGCTGACCTTTGCCGCCGTCAACCAGCAGCAGTTGCGGTGGATAGGCGAACTTGCCCGATCGTTCGGCAACGGGCTTGCTGCGCTCTTCGAGATAGGCACTCAATCGACGGGTGAGCACTTCTTCCATGGCTGCGAAATCATCGTTGCCCTGATTGCCCTTGATTTTGAATCGACGGTATTCGCGCTTGTTGGGCAATCCATCTTCCATGACGACCATCGAACCGACATAGTCACTGCCCTGAATGTGGCTCATGTCGTAACACTCAATGCGCAACGGAGCTTCGGGCAGACCCAAGTGTTCTTGCAGGTCGTTGAGAGCACGCGCGCGACTGTTGTGATCGGCAGCGCGCTTCAACCGGTGTCGAGAGAATTCTTCGGTGGCGTTCTTTGTCACCGTCGCCATGAGTTCGCGCTTATCGCCGCGATGCGGAATACGAATGCTGACCTTTGAACCTCGCTGAGAACTCAGGAACTCTTCGTACAGCTCTGGGTTCGCACTTTCGTAGGGAACCAAGACCTCTTTGGGCACGCCAAGTGGAGGTGGATCGCCATAGAGCCGTTCAAGAATGCAATCGATGAGTTCACCATCGGAAAGATCTTCTTTGCGATCAAGTACGTAGCCCTTGCGACCAACCACGCGACCTCGTCGCACGAAGAACACCTGGACCGATGCTTCGAGTTCATCGCCAGCAAGTCCGACAACGTCGAGGTCTTCGTCTTTCTCCAAGACCATCTGCTGACGCTCGACCACCTTGCGCACCGCGCCGAGACGGTCGCGAAGCCGAGCAGCGCGCTCGAACTCGAGTTCATCGCTGGCCAGTTGCATTTCGACTTCGAGCCGAGAAATCACTTCATCGGTGTCGCCGTCAAGGAAACGGATCAGATCACGAACCAGCGATTCGTATTTTTCGGGCGTGATTTCGCCAACACATGGACCGCTGCACTTCTCAATGTGAAACAACAAACATGGCCGACCAAGTTTGGCGTGACGAGAAAGCTTCGTGTCCGAGCACGTTCGCACCGGGAACGTTCGCAACAACTGATCGAGGGTTTCGCGGATTGCCCACGCCGCGGCATACGGGCCGAAGTATCGAGTGCCTTTGCGCTTATCGCCTCGCATCACTGTGGCTCGTGGCCATTCATCGTCGACGGTGACGGCCAAGAACGGATAGCTCTTGTCGTCCCGAAGGTCGATATTGAACCGAGGCTCGTGCTGTTTGATCAGGCTGTACTCGAGCATGAGTGCTTCGAGTTCGTTACGAACCTGAATCCATTCGACCGTCTCGGCCGTGGCCACCATCTGGGCGGTGCGGGGAGCGAGATGGACCGGATCTTGGAAATAGTTCGACAGTCGGGACCGAAGGCTCTTGGCCTTGCCCACATAAATGACGCGACCGTTGATGTCCTTGAATTGATACGAGCCGGGCTCGTCGGGAATCGTGCCGGCCGGCGGTCGCTGCACCATTGAGATCATCGTATGGGCCATCTGAGGCAAACAAGCCGCTCCGTGCCTACACTGTCGGAGCCGGCCTGGTATCCGGCGATCTATCGAGACCCGAGGCCGACAACCCCGTGGCGTGGCGACCAGGCTGCCCCCACCGGCCACTCATCGGATCTCCCCGTCCTTTCAGGGAGTGCACCACAACATGCTTCGCCTCCAACTACCGCTCGGTGACCGCTACACAGACGCCACGCCCGCCGAACTCGCGGATCGAATCGCAGCGGCGAAAGCGAAACTTGGTGACCGATTGTTCATTCTCGGACACCACTACCAGCGGGACGAAGTCATGGAGTGGGCCGATGCCCGCGGTGACTCCTTTCGTCTGTCCGTGCTCGCCCAAGAACAACCGCAAGCTGAGTACATCGTCTTCTGCGGCGTGCACTTCATGGCCGAGTCGGCTGACATCCTCACTGGCGACCACCAGGCCGTGATCCTCCCCGACCTCAACGCCGGTTGCTCAATGGCCGATATGGCCGATCTCGAAGAAGTCACCGAAGCATGGGAAACCCTCGCCGCAACAACCGATATCTCGAAGGTCATTCCCATCACCTACATGAACTCTTCCGCCGCGCTGAAGGCATTCGTGGGTGAACACGGCGGCGCGGTGTGTACCTCTTCAAACGCTCGGGCTGTTCTTGAGTGGGCGCTTTCACTCGGCGATCGCGCCGAGGATGGAGCCGACGGCGAGCAGGTGCTGTTCTTCCCCGATCAGCACCTCGGCCGCAATACGGCGATGGACCTTGGCTTCTCTCCCGATGAGATGCGCGTTTGGGACCCACGCCGTGAACACGGGGGCCTCACCGAAGCCGAGGTAAAGGACTCCACCTTCCTCCTTTGGAAGGGACATTGCTCGGTGCATCAGCGGTTCCGCCCCGAACACATCGCGGCGTTCCGCGAGGCAAACCCCGATGGCATTGTGGTTGTGCATCCTGAATGCGCTCACGATGTGTGCGAGCTGGCGGATCAGGTTGGCTCGACCGACTTCATCATCCGTGCCATCGAGAATGCACCAGTTGGCGCGGTCATCGGCGTTGGAACCGAGATCCATCTCACGAACCGACTCAACAACGAAACCCCTGACAAGACAGTGGTTTCACTCGATCCGCTTGTGTGTCCGTGTTCGACAATGTTCCGAATCGATGGACCACATTTGTGCTGGGTGCTTGAGAACCTCGTAAATGGCAAGGTCGTGAATCGAATCACGGTCGACCCCGACACCAGCGAGTGGGCCAAGGTCGCACTCGACCGCATGCTGCAGATCACCTGAGGCGTTTGGTGTTCAGGATGTGCGAACCCGTTGATTTATTCGAGGCCGAGTAGCGG
>JBAXGZ010000136.1:0-4669 GCA_037139155.1 Actinomycetes bacterium
TGCCCGATGCACTGTCTGATCTTTCGTAGTCGCCAGCGCAGTTACCGAGAACTTCCTCTCCGCCTGTTCGAACTCGGAACGGTGTATCGCTACGAACGAGCCGGAACGCTCCACGGGCTCATGCGCATCCGTGGATTCACACAGGACGACAGTCATATCTACTGCACCGAACAAGAATTGCAGGACGAGATCGCCTCGTTGCTGGATTTCGTCATGAGCGTTCTGCGCGCCTTCGGTTTTACCGAGTTCACTGCAAATCTCAGTACCAAAGATCCTGAGAAGCATGTGGGTAGCGATGAGATCTGGGAGAAGTCCACCATCGCTTTGAAGAATGCTCTCGAAATGTACGGACTTGCGTACTCGGTGAAGGAAGGCGATGCCGCGTTCTACGGACCGAAGATCGATATCGATGTGAAGGACGCGATCGGACGAACCTGGCAACTCAGCACGATCCAGTGTGATTTCAACCTGCCCGAACGATTCGATCTCGAATACGTGTCAGACGACGGTTCGCGCAAGCGTCCCATCATGTTGCATCGTGCGCTTTTCGGTTCCATCGAACGATTCTTCGGTGTTCTCCTTGAGCACTATGCCGGCGCTTTTCCAGCGTGGCTTGCTCCAGTGCAGGTCCGTATTCTTCCGGTTCGAGACGATCACGACGCTCACGCTCGCCTGCTTGTGGCCAGCCTGCGAGCCCGCGGATTCCGGGCCGACATGGTTGAAGCCGACGAGCCCCTTGGTGGGCGGATCCGCAAAGCGAAACTCGAGAAACTTCCCTACGTACTTGTGATTGGCGATGACGATGTCGCTCATTCGACCGTTGGCGTCAATCCCCGCGGTGGCGAGGTCGAGCGCAATGTGTCGTTCGAGACATTCGTTGAGCACCTTGCCGCTGATGTCGCTGGCCATTCCTGATCCATGGATGACGCGCCTCGCCTCGACCATCTTTGGGCTGGTTGGCGATTGTCGTATATCGATGCGGTGACCCGACCTGAAGACATCTCGCTCGATCCCGACGAGAACGGGTCACTCTTCGAGCGGATCCTCGCCCTCTCGGACGACGACGGGATGGTCGTGTTCCGAGGAACGACGTGTTCGGTTGTATTGAACGCCTACCCCTACACGAGCGGTCATATTCTCGTCGTGCCGAATCGGGCCGTTGCTGAACTCGAGTCGCTATCGGATCAGGAACTCGAGGAAATGTCGCGACTTTCCCGCGATGCGGTCATTGCGTTGAAGGGGGCCTACCGGTGCGATGGGGTAAATATCGGACTCAATCTCGGCCGAGCGGCCGGTGCTGGTGTTCCCGATCATCTCCACACCCACGTACTGCCGCGTTGGGATGCTGATAGCAACTTCATGACTGCAGTTGCTCTGGCCCGTGTCCTTCCGGAACCTCTTGATGCGACGCTCGAGAAGGTACGAAGTGCATGGCCGGTCTAGGCCATCGCCAAAAGCGGTGCCAACAGTCACAGCGACCATCGAACGTTCGTGATTGTCGATGACGCAGGTCAATTTGTGTGGGAATGGTCATTGGGTCCGAGTGGGTCTGAAGTTGCTGTCACACTTGAAGAGTTGATGGACGAGGTCTACCCGACCTTGTGAGTCGGCCTCGTCGATTCGATCCATCAAGAAATTCCAATCCCCCCACTGGAGTCATGATGTCTTTTCGTTTCGCTTCTCGCCCATTCGCGCTTCTCGCGCTCTTACTCGTGGGCTGCGCCACGCTTTTTGTTTCCGCGTGTTCGAGTTCAAGTTCCTCATCAAGTTCGTTTACGCAGAAGGATCTCACCGTGAGCAATGTGTGGGCGCGAGAGTCGTCACTCGCGACCGACATCGGAGTGGTGTATTTCACGATTGAGAACAATTCGGCAACACCGGACAAACTTTTCTCAGCTTCAGTTCCACAAAGTTTTGCGAAAAGCGGATCGCTCCAAGAGGCGAAGGTCACCAACGGGGCGACCCCAACCACCATCGCGACGGGTTCAATGAGTTCGACGACCATGGGTTCGGGTTCGCCGGAATTGCTCACGATGACTGAAGTTGCATCGGTCACGATTCCGGCCAACGGCTCAGTCACGCTCGAACCGGGCGGCTTCCAGGTCACGTTGACTGGTCTGGCTGCTCCGTTGAAGGTGGGGGAGAAGTTCGACCTCAATCTTGGATTCCTCAATGCAGGCATCATCAAGGTGACGGCCGTGGTCAAAGCATCCTGAAGTCGGTTGTGCGACCGTGGTCGGTTGAGGGCTACGGTCGCACGTGATGTCCGAGATGAACGACGCCCCCGAGTCGACCCCAGTGGCGCCGCAGAGCGATGCCGAGATTCGTGACGCACTGCCTGAAGACCTCAATGCCGCCGGCTTTGTGGGGCCGTATCTGTTCCCAAACAACAATCGCCGCCGCATCCCTGCCTATCTCTATTGGGCGATCTCGGCCGTATGCATCCTCATTTGGATCCTCCGCCGCGGAAATGATCCGGTGCTCATCAATCAGGGCGTCCTGATCGCGGCGATTGTTCTCGCCCTCATCGGTCTCTACAGCTTCGTTGCCGGCTGGAATCTCGCTGTCGATGAGAGCGACGCACTTGTGGCAGCAACACGGCAGGTTGGTTTTCCCGTCGGTCACGCCTCAGCGCAGATGGGATGGCGGGGGCTGTTGAGTCGTCCAACCTGGCGCATCCTTCTCTACAGCGCTGATGATCCTCCTGAAAAGCGCGGTCTCGTTCTGGTCGACGGCGTCGATGGGTCCATCGTCGAGTGGTTTGTGGAAGACAACCCCGAAAACTGGGACGAACTCGAAACCTGATCCGATTGTGCGGCGGGCACCGTGGGCGATGATGCCGATGATGCCGATGATGACGATGATGCCGAAGGATTAGCCGACGACCGCAAGGGTCCGTTCGATCGCACGGAGGTTGTCGGCACCGACTCTCACTGCTTCTTGGGCGACTGAAAGCGCGTTAATCTCGGTGCCGCCGGCGACGTTGGCGGTTCGCGTCCAGTCGGTCGAGGGCATCGCTTCGATGGCATCGGCCAACGAGGCTGATGTGTCGTCGATCTGGTCAAGGGCTGAATCGAGGGTTTCGGTGGCATACGAATCCCAGACACGAGCCGACGGATCGGCGACTGCCGGATGGAGCGTCGGCGAGTCACTAAGTCGGATGTCATGGAGGGCCTTTTCGAGCAGGACCCATGTGCGGACTGTCTGAACTGCCAGTTCAAGGGCGGAGACCCCGTCCGGTCCTAGGCGCGCGGAGATCTCGGCGATCGATCCGTCGTCACGGGGGGCGAATGCCGCTCGATAGCGACGGGGCCAGGTGCGCATGGCGACGACGGCGTCGCCAGGGGAGAGGTGGGAAGCAGCGTTTTCGACCATCTCCCCACGCTATCGGCGGGGTGGTCCGTGGATCGTAAGGGCCCCCTGCTAGCGTTCGGACGTTCGAACCTTGTCGTTTCGGAGCGCCTGACGGGCGATCCGTCGACGTCACTGCCGCTGCAATCGGTGCGCGGCCACTGTTCCTTGGAGGAAGCCATGCTTGATGGACGCTGGCGGACCAATATCGAAAAAGGCCTGAAGCCGGTCGGAGTGAAACTCCTCAACATCGGTTTCACTGCTGATCGACTCACCCTTTTGGGTGTCGTGATGTCGGCATGTGCCGCCGTGGCCATTGCGGCTGGTTTTCTGCCACTCGGTCTTCTGTTGCTGGTACTCACTGGTTTGCCCGATGCTCTCGACGGCGCAGTAGCGAAAGCTGCCGGAACTGCAGGACCTCGCGGCGCGTTCTTTGACTCGGTAGCCGATCGCGTCTCCGACACCATGTTGCTTGGCGGTGTGGCGTGGTATCTCGCCGACACACACGGCGGGCTCATGCCGCTCCTGCCGATGGCGGTACTCGGTGCGTCACTGATCATCTCCTACGAGAGGGCCAAAGCCGAAGCGCTCGGCTTTAACGCCAAGGGTGGCGTCATGGAGCGGGCCGAGCGGGTCATCCTCCTCGGACTCGGTCTTCTGTTCCCCATTCTTCTGATTCCCGTGCTGTGGGTGATGCTCGTCCTCACGATCGTCACCGCAGTGCAGCGATTCACCAAAGTGTGGCGCCAGGCCTCTCAGGAACGACCTGCGGTTGCGCCCGTGCGAAGTTCCTCGCGGCGCCGCGCGGCTCGAGCAACTCGTGCCGGTTCCTCGCAGTGGCGTCAGACCCTTCAGGCACGTCGCCGCCGATAGGCGCTCATGGCGCTTGATCTGGTCACCGCGACCTACCGCGCGGGTGCAGCGTTCTCGCGGTCGGTGCCGCGCCCTATCGCCGAACTCACCGCAACTGGTCTCAGTCGCGTGGCAGCGTCGGTGTCGAAGGAACGACGAATGCTCGTGGCCCGACACCTTCGTCGTGCTGATCCATCGCTCACCGGCAAGGCCCTTGATCGAGCAGTCGATGCAACCTTCGAAAGCTATGCCCGCTATTGGGTTGATTCTTTTCGATTGCCGCAACTTTCTGCCGACGCGGTCGACTTCGGATTTGAGGTTGATCACTTCGGTTATGTGGCCGATGGTCTGGCTGCGGGAAAAGGTGTCATTGCGGTACTTCCGCATCTTGGTGGTTGGGAGTGGGCCGGTTTCTGGATGACGCAGGTGATGAAGTGGCCGGTCACCGTGGTGGTGGAGCCACTCG
>JBAXGZ010000137.1:0-4637 GCA_037139155.1 Actinomycetes bacterium
AACGCGTGGCGCACCGTCGTCGATATCACCCTCAACGGCACCTACTTCTGCGCCCGAGAATTCGCCCGACGTCATCTTGATGCCAACACTCCGGGTTCGATCGTCAATATCGGGGCGACCTACGCCTGGACCGGTGGCCCGGGATTCGCTCATTCGGCTGCCGCCAAGGCCGGCGTGAAAAACATGGTCGAAACCCTTGCTGTCGAGTGGGGTCCCTACGGAATCCAGGTAAATGGTCTTGTGCCCGGGCTGATGCCTCATGAGGACATGACCGACGACATCAAGGGCAATCTCGAGCGCACAAACGACAAAGATGCCTGTCAGCCCGCCCTGCGAGTTGGCCGTCCCCGAGAACTCGGTTGGGCCGCGACGTTCCTCGCTTCGCCATATGCACGGTTCATCAGCGGACACACACTTGTTGTCGATGGCGCGAACTGGCAGCGACGTTCACTCACACAACCCGAGATCGTCACCGTGCGCGACCAAATGAGTAAAGGACCTTTCGAACTGTGAAGTTCTCGCTTTCGCTTCCGCTCCTCAAGGACTTCACATCGCCTGACCCTTTCCGCGAAACCTTTGACCTCGCTCGTATCGCCGAAGAGTCAGGGTTCGACACCGTCACTATCGGGCATCACCACTTCATGCCTGGGAATTTGAGCGATCCGCTCACGTTCCTCGCTGCCGTCGCGGCACGAACCTCTACCGTTCGCGTTGGAACCGGTATTTTCCAGTTACCGATCCACAATCCGGTGCGCGTTGCTGAACAGGTGGCAACCATCGATCAGATCTCCGGCGGTCGGGTCACCCTTGGAGTCGGTATGGGCTGGTGGCCTCTCGAATACGACGTCCACGGTTCGAACTTCAAAGAACGCGGCGCACGAATGGAAGAAGCGCTCACCATCATGCGCTTGGTGTGGCAGAACGAAAACACGGCGTTCGAAGGTCGTTTCCATTCTTTTCCCGAACTCACCGTTCATCCGCGGCCGCTGCAGTCCCCTCATCCTCCTCTGTGGGTTGCTGGTGTCGCGCCTGCCGCGGTTGATCGCGCTGCACGACTCGGCGATGCATGGATCTGCGGACCAGTGCAATCGCTCGCTGCAGCACTCCGCTGCCTCGATATCTACCGCCCCGCATGCGCTGCGCTCAACAAGCCCGCTGACTGGGTGCTTCGCCGTTACGCGTGGGTTGGCGAAAGCGACGAACAGGTCCGTACCGAAGTTCTCCCCGTCTACGTCGACGGACTCATGATTCACTGGCGCGAGTCGGCCGAGGAGCAGGAAGAGAAGGACCTCTTCGCTCGCATCGATGCCGGCGAAAACATTACCGCTGAGGACATCGCCACGGATCGGCTGCTGTGGGGCGACCCGGAACGCGTCATCGGACAGATCCGTGACTACGAGGCCGCCACACAGTGCGACCATGTCCACACCGCGTTCGGTGCAGGATTACCCGCCGATACGGGACAAGCATCGCTGGGCGATTTCGAGGACATCGCGGCGATGATCCGCCTCTTCGGTCGCGAAGTCATTCCCGCGTTTCGCTAGGTCGCCCGTCCGGTTCGACCGCGGCCGGCAGAGAATTAGGATTCGTCGATAGCCGTGTCGATAGCCGCGTCGATAGCCGCGTCGATAGCCATGTCGTAGACCCGGCGCCGAGCGACGCCGTATGACTCGGCCACCTTCGACGCGGCATCACGTTTCGAGAGTCCTTCGGCGATCGCCTCGACCACCGCTGCTTTCAGTACATCGTCATCGGCTTCCTGCGCCGGCGGTGCACCTTCGAGCACGAGAACATACTCACCGCGGGGAGCGACTTCGGCACAGCGCGTGAGTGAATCAGCGAGCGTTCCCCTCCAAATTTCCTCGTGCAATTTCGTGAGTTCACGGGCCAGAACGACACGGCGCTCGTCACCACAAATGGAGGCGAGATCGGTCAACGTGCGCTCGAGGCGATGGGGAGCTTCGAACAGGACGATCGTGCGAGGCTCGTCTCCGATCTCCCGCAGCCGCCGCGCCCGAGACGAACCCTTGCGAGGGATGAACCCTTCGAAGACGAAACGCGACGTCACCAAGCCACTGGCGACGAGGGCATGGAGCGATGCCGATGGGCCGGGAATCACTTCGATTTCGATGCCGGCATCGATGGCGCGGGCAACGAGGAATTCCCCCGGGTCTGAGACGGCAGGCATCCCTGCATCACTCACCAACGCTACGACCGAACCACCCTGCACATAGGCAATAACTCGCTCGGCGGCTTCGGACTCGGTGTGTTCATTGACGACGACGTACGTCGGTGACGAAACCCCAAAGTGCGACAGCAGACGACCAGTGCGACGAGTGTCCTCGCAAGCCACGACAGACGCCGAGGTCAGAGCTTCGAGCGCGCGAGGCGAAATATCCCCAAGATTTCCGATCGGAGTTCCGATAAGAACGAGACGACCCAGCCGCGGTGGATCAATCGTCATCGGATCTCCAGAAGGTCGTTCTTGCCGACACCCCATCGGGCGAATGCTCCGGCCTCGGTCTCAATGACCGAACGGGAATGCAGTACGAATGCTCCGACTCGATTGGGCTTCATCGTTGCAATGCGCAGCACACGACCTTCACCATCGAGATGCGCAACATCGATTGCGAAGCGCATCCCGAAGGTGTGTACCGATCGAGCCGGCCGAAGTAAAAGGGCGCCGTCGAGACCGTCGCGACCGAGCAGCCCTCGGCGGCGCTCCCGACGAGACGTTGCGATCTCAAGAGTGGCTAGGACTTGATCCTCTCTCAGATCCGGGCGAACTAACCAATGGCCTTCTGGTTCGCTCATCGGCATGCGGCCGATGCTACGAGGTCAGACGTTGAAGCGGAACTCCATCACATCGCCGTCGACAGGTTGATAGTCCTTGCCCTCGACCCGCAGGATGCCGGCATCGCGAGCTTTCGACCACGCGCCCACCTCGAGCAAGTCATCCCAGCGGATGACCTCAGCCCGAATGAATCCTCGCTCGAAGTCCGTATGGATCACGCCCGCACATTGAGGGGCCTTGTAACCGGCGCGGAAGGTCCAGGCTCGAGTTTCCTTCTCGCCAGTCGTAAAATACGTCCGCAGTCCCAGCATCCGGTAGGCCGCGTGGAGGAATCGAGGAAGGGCTCCCTCACCGAGACCAAGCCCCTCGAGCATCTCCACTCGTTCATCGGCGTCGAGCATCGCGGCTTCAGCTTCTAGCTGAACGCACATTCCTATGACTTCACCGTGCCCGCCAAATTCTTCGACCACTGGGGCAATCAGTTCATCGATGCGATCGAGGTCATTCTCACTCACATTGACGATTGCGAGAACCGGTTTGTTTGTTAACAGGAAGTAACTCTTGATGAGATCTCGCGAAGCTGCATCGAGTTCACTGCGGTACAGCGGCGTTCCCTCGGAAAGGATTTCGAGTGCCTTGCCCAGCGCCTCTACTTCGTCGGCAATCAACCGATCCTGTTTGGCCGCTTTGCGGCGCTTTTCGATCTGGTTCTCGACCGTCTCGAGATCCGCTAGCGCGAGTTCGGTCTCGACGATGCGCAAATGTTCGAGCGGATCGGAGGGGCCGGGCACGTCATCGTCAGCAAAGGCACGGAGAACGAAGACAATCGCATCGGATTCGCGAATGTTGGCGAGGAATTTGTTCCCGAGACCTTCACCAGTACTCGCGCCCTCAACCAGACCACCGATATCTACAAACTGCACGCTGGCAGGAATTACCGACTTGGTATTGCTCATGAGTGCAAGCTTCTCGAGGCGATGATCGGGCACCTTGGCCACCCCCACGTTGGGGTCTTTGGTGGCGAACGCATAGGGGGCTGCCAGCGCGCCACCACCGGCGAGAGCGTTGTAGAGCGAGGACTTGCCTGCGTTCGGGAGACCGACGAAACCAAACTTTTCCATGAGGGTCGCAGGCTACATGGCTGTCACGACCCGAAATCGCTGTCCCACCGCCGCGCCAACCTCTCGACATGCACCAACACCCCCCTGGCCAAACATCGCGGATTCCGGGACCTGTCCTTCGTGGCGGAGTAGTCCCCTATCTTCAACGGGTTGCTCCTCACGATGCATCTATCGAGGAACTCTTGCGTCACCTTGCTGATCTCGGACTCCGATTCGAAGCAGCCTCGTTGCACGATCGTCCGGGAAAACGGCTTTCCGATGCACTGCGTTGGTCGGAGCGTCGCGGATTCATCGAACGAACTGGAAGGGGTCGGTATCGCTATGTGCACGTACCTCGGACGACCTTGTGGCGCATGCAAGACCGGTGCAAGCAGTTCCTCGTGGACAGTCAGTACGGCCCGAACTGGAGGGGCTGAATCAGACGAAAATCTGATCACGAACTAGATCACGAACCAGATCACGAACCAGATGGGCAGAGGATCAGAGGATCAGAGGATCAGAGGATCAGAGAGTTGTTCCACCTCAGAGCGACAACCATTGCAAGCCGCCAGCTCGCTCCGCGTTCGCCCTCTCCCACAACTACCCCTTGCCACTGCCGCCCGACGTGACCCGTTCCTGACGTTGTCCCCGTTGTCGCTCTGACGTGGAACAAAGAAGCGACTCTCTGCCGAGGGTCGACACCAGAAGTCAGCACCGGGGGTCAGCACCAGAAGCCAGCACCA
>JBAXGZ010000138.1:0-4616 GCA_037139155.1 Actinomycetes bacterium
CATTCGGTGCTCCACGGTTGGGTGGGGCGATGCCGTGAAGCGGTGCTGTTGAGGCTGTGCTGTTGAGGCGGTGATGGTGAGGCGGTGTTGCGAGATGAAGCGGTGCTGCGGATGCTGCAGAAGCGGTTACCTCGGGGGCGGCCACCAAATCATGCGAACCTTCGGGACTGCGGAGGGGACTTCCCACACCCGCCGGCCCGAGGAGGGCGTTTGGGTCTTGTTGTGGTCTCGGTGCAAGAAACGAGCCCTTGTGGGGTCCCGAATCCTGCCCACCACAAGATGTTGTGGTTGTTTCGGCCCCCTCACCTTCCGGGCCACAAGATGTCGAAGAATTACAGCAGAGTAATTCCACCCGTGTCAACGATTGATTGGAATCGGCCGTGACAAGGGAATTCGAGGGTTGGGTGCGCTACAACACGAGCGCCAGGTAGAGCAGGTCACGCGGACCCACGCCCTAGGAGCCGCCCTGACGACCGAGAACGTACAGAACGTCGCACCACCGTCCGTCGCTCGTGCCGTAGCACTGCACCCAGGTGAACCGTACGACTCCTGCCTGTGGGTTGGAAGGGGAACAACCCTGTGTATTTGCGGTGGATTATCGGTGGATGACCGGTGGATGACTGCGAAGTTGTCCACAGTTGTCCACAGACGGTGTGGCCGAACACGCAGCCTCGGCCCCTATCGTGGCCTGGTGCAACAGTTCTGGCCTACCCCCCTCAACGATGTCGACCCCATCGCCCTTGTGGCTGCTGACCCGAGACCGACTCCGGTCGACCGGCCGTGGCTGGTGGTCAATATGGTCGCCAGCATCGATGGCGCCATCGAGGTCGAGGGCCGATCGGGAGGTTTGAGCAGTCCCGCCGACAAGGCAATGTTCCACGCGTTGCGCGAACTGCCCGATGTGATCATGGTCGGAGCGGGAACGGCTCGGGCGGAGAACTATGGCCCGGTGCAACTCGATGAGGCCGCCCAAGCACGACGGATCGCTCGGGGCCAGCAGCCAGTGCCTCGGCTCGCGGTGGTAAGCGGCCGGGCCAATCTCGATCCGACCTCACGATTATTTTGCGATCCACGTCAACCGCCGATCGTGATCACCTCGAAAAGCGCTCCGGCCGAGGCCCTTGACCCATTGCGCGACGTTTCCGACATCCTCATCGTTGGCGATGCCACCGTTGATCTCCGAGCTGCCCTGCGCCACCTCCGACACGACGGAGTGAACACCGCACTGTGCGAAGGGGGGCCGACCCTGAACGATCAACTCTTGGCCGAAGACCTTGTCGACGAATGGTGTCAGACCATTTCCCCGATCCTCACGGGGGGCGCGGCCGCACGCGGAGCTCACGGCGACTCAAACGGTGTCGCCACCCGACTCGTGCTCGAACGAGTCATCGTCGACGACAGCGTGTTGTTGCTTCGTTATGCCCGAGAATCGTGACGTTTCGGCTCAGTCGCCTTGGTTAACAACGTGATCTCGCGTTGGAAATCAGCAGCATCGTCGAAACCCTTATAGACACTGGCGAAACGCATATAGGCCACGTGGTCAAGATCCCGTAAGTGTTCGAGTACGGCGAATCCCACTTGTTCACTGGTGACTTCGGGGCCAAGGAGGCGAAGTTCATCGGCGATTGATGATGCAGCGAGGAGGATCGTTTCCTCTTCGATCGGACGACCTTTGGCTGCGGCCGCAATGCCTTCGGTGATTTTGTGCTGTTCGAACGGCACCCGATCGCCGGACCGTTTCACGACAACCAATGGCACGAGTTCGAGTCGCTCGAAGGTCGTGAATCGAGCGCCGCAAGAGAGACACTCGCGACGTCGACGAATGGCCCCGCCATCGTCGGACTGTCGGGAATCGACGACTTTGTCATCAAGGTGAGCACACGCCGGGCAACGCACATGTCGAAACTACCGCCGACGTCGCGCCATGTGGTGTCGGCGAAGGTGATCAGTCGACCAAACCGGTGACATCGATGTGCTGTCCGCGAGTGACGCTGGTGCCACCCACGCGCTCGATCAGACGATCGACAAGATGACGGAGGTCGCCGCGAGGTTGCAAACGACGGGCGATGCTCCAGAGAGAGTCGCCCGGCTGCGCCACGATCGCCACCGGCGCCGCAGCCGGAGCTGACGCTGGCGATGCGTCGGCAACGGCCGGGCTGGTGGTGTCGGCGGACGACGCCGGCGTTACCGCAGCAGCATCGGCACCGAGAAAGGGAAGGACGCCGATCGCCGCGAAGGCGACGAGGACCGCGAGGCCCAGACCGGCCACGAGGATGCGGACCGGACGGCGCCGAGCCACGAGCGCAACGGGTGCAGGCTCGGTGACGAGGTGCAGGTGACGGACAGGGCGCAGCAGCTGGCGAGCCTCGGCTCGGTTCCAGGGAGCGAGCGCAGAGGACCCGTCGAGAAGCGACTCCGAGCGGTCAGTGTGGTTGGAGCCGTCAGTGTCGTTGAAGCCGTCACTGTGGGTGGAATGGGCGGTGGGGTTCAGGATTGCAGCCATGAGGGAAGTCTCCACGGGGGGTGTGACAGTCGGAACGGCGAAGGGAGGAAAGGGAAGTGAGGGAACGGATCGAACGCCCGTTCGTGTGTCAGTATCGAAACACGAACACCCGTTCGATGTCAAGCCCCAATCGAACGGGTGTTTGCTTCGGGGCTCTCGAGCCGTTACTGTCGTACAGAGGTTCGAACGATGCCCGGCATCATCGAGCCCCACTTCCATCTCGCCAAACACAACTTGTGCACCATCTCGTCGTGCACCAGACCACCCCGGTTCACCGTCAGTCCGACCACTGATGTGCCCGAACCACCCCCCTTCTTGTCCCACCCGCCTCACCGAATCGAATGCCAGGGAGCCCCACATGAGTAGCGACCGCCTTACCCCCCGCCAACAACAGATCCTCGATGTGATCGACCAGCATCTCAACGAGCGGGGCTATCCGCCGTCGGTACGCGAGATCGGTCAGGCCGTAGGCCTCACATCTCCGTCGAGCGTGCAGAACCATCTCAACCGTCTCAACGAATTGGGCTATCTGCGTCGCGACCCAACAAAGCCGCGGGCCATGGAAGTCCGGTACGACCCCAACTCGGGTGCGTCGGGCGAACGTCGCCCCTTCCGCCACGTGCCGCTTGTTGGCGATGTCGCTGCAGGCACCGACGTACTGGCCGAACAGAACGTTGAAGAGATCATGCCGGTGCCCACCGATCTGTGTGGTGACGGCGAACTGTTCATGCTTCGAGTTCGCGGCGATTCCATGATCGAAGCCGGCATTTTCGATGGCGACTACATCGTGGCCAAGGCTGGCACCAACGTTTCGAAGGGCGACATCGTCGTGGTCGGCATTCCCGGCGACGAAGCCACGGTCAAGACCTGGTCGCGCTCGGGCGATACCGTCACATTGCTTCCCGCCAACTCACGGCTTTCGCCGATGGAGTTCCACTCCTCGGAAATCACGGTCTACGGCAAAGTCGTCACCGTGATGCGCAAACTCTGAACTACTACCTCCTCGGTTCGAATGTGGCGTGTGCATCAGCACACGCCACATTCGCGTTCAGACCTCTGTCAACAGACCGAGAAGTACCGCATGTACACGTTCGAGTGGGGCTCGATCGAGGTACTCGCCGGCGGTGTGAGCAATTGTGCTGTCGCCGGGGCCGAAGTTCACTGCCGGAACACCGTGCGCCGCGAATCGGGCGACATCGGTCCAGCCCAGTTTGGCGAAGACCTGTGAACCACTGCGTTCCACGAGCGCAGCCAATAACGGGTGATTCAGACCCGGCAGAGCCCCATTGGAGAGGTCGAGCACGTCGATGACATCACCGTCTTCAAGGAACGGAGCAAAGAACTCGCGTATGTGCGCTTCGGCATCGGCGACGGAACGATCGGGAGCGAAGCGGAAGTTCACCGTGATGCTTGCTGCGTCGGGAACCACGTTTCCGGAAACGCCACCCTCGATCGAAACTGCCTGCAACGCCTCGCGAAACTGACAGCCATCGATGAGGGGCGAACGTGCCTCGTAGGTATCGAGGGCCGACAACACACCCGATAAACGATGAACCGCATTACGCCCCATCCACGGCCGAGCCGTATGCGCACGAACCCCCTGAAGTTGCAGACGAATCCTCAGAGTTCCCTGACATCCAGCTTCGATACAAGCGTCGGTGGGTTCACCGAGAATGGCGATATCGCCAGCCACGAGATCGGGTCGTGCCTCGAACAGTTCACCGAGTCCGCTCTCGATACTCGACACTTCTTCGCGGGCGTAGAAAACAAAGGTGAGATCAACCTTCGGTTCCGGCAGCGTCGCGGCGAGTTCGAGCATCACTGCGAGTCCGCCCTTCATGTCGGCGGAACCGACCCCGAAGAGACGATCGTCCTCGATGCGAGCGGTGGCGTTGTCGGCTGCAGGCACCGTATCGGTATGGCCGGCAAGCACGATTCGGTGCCGACGCCCCAACGTCGTTCGGGCGACGAGATTATCGCCGACCCTGGTGACTTCAAGATGAGAATGAGCGCGCAGTTCGGACTCGAGCTGGTCGACCAGAGGACCTTCGGCGCGACTGGGCGACGCAACGTCGACAAGCGCGGCAGTGCGGGCCAATAAATCGGTGCGACC
>JBAXGZ010000139.1:0-4242 GCA_037139155.1 Actinomycetes bacterium
GGCGTCTTGGTGGCTATGAGGGGGTGTCAGAGACTTCCCGGGCGCTGTTGAAGCACTGGTTTTCTGGAGCTCACGACATCGAACAGGCCGACGGATCTCTTCGAGAGTTTCAGTACTTCTTCGCGCAGCGGGAGGCTGTCGAAACAGCCGTTTGGCTCTACGAGCACGAGCAAGCCCGGGACCCCTACAGCCTCATGCGCTACGACGCCACAGGGCTCGTCTCCAAGGGGATGTTCCCGGAGAACTGGACGAGATACGTCTTCAAGCTCGCCACGGGTGCGGGAAAGACCAAGGTTCTCTCGCTGCTTATTGCGTGGTCGTACTTCCACAAGCGATACGAACAAGACAGCACGCTGTCGACAAACTTTCTGATGATCGCCCCCAACATCATCGTCCTGGATCGACTCCTCGACGATTTCGGTGGCCTGCGGATTTTCAGTTCAGATCCAGTAGTCCCTGAGAACGAATATGCCGGACGAAACTGGAAAAGCGATTTTCAGATCACTCTCCACGTCCAGGACGAAGTCGGCACAGTCTCGACTTCCGGAAACATCTTCCTGACGAACATCCATCGCGTGTACGAGGGCAGCGCTGGGCCCAGCCCGGAAGATGAGGATCTCACTGACTTCTTTCTTGGTTCAAAGCCCGTAGCAAAGACGACACAGAAGACATTTGATGTCGGAGATGTGGTTCGAGGGATCGATGATCTCGTCGTTCTCAACGATGAAGCGCACCACATCCACGACGAGTCATTGGCATGGTTCAAAGCGATCGAGAGCATCGACGCAAAGATGCGCCAACGCACCGGTCACGGAATCTCAGCCCAACTTGATGTGACAGCGACGCCAAAGAACGCGATTGGCTCAGTATTCGTCCAAACGGTTTGCTCGTATCCATTGGTCGAAGCCATCCGTCAAGGGGTCGTCAAAACCCCAGTAGTACCGGACGAAGCATCGCGATCCAAGCTTGTCGAGCGACCGTCAGACGAGGTGTATGAGCGGTACGCGGATCATCTGAAACTCGGATATCTGGAGTGGGCGAAGCGCAAAGATGATCTTGTTAAGGCCGGTAGGAAGCCGGTGCTGTTCATCATGACGACAACAACGTCTGAATCTGATGATGTCGCAGCGTACATGGAGAAGACCTACCCAGATCTTCTCGGCAAAGTGCTTGTCATCCACACCAAAGCCAATGGCGATGTGAGCGGCAAGCCTGGTGACAAGGAACTCGAAGCCCTCCGAGAGGCAAGCCGGCTGATCGACTCACCCGACAGCCCGTATGAATGTGTCGTTTCAGTTCTCATGTTGCGAGAGGGTTGGGACGTTCAGAACGTTATTTCAATGGTCGGTCTGCGCCCGTACACCGCACAGAGCAAGGTACTCCCCGAGCAGACACTCGGCCGCGGCCTCAGACGCATGTTCCGCGGAGACCCCGACCTCATCGAATACGTGTCAATTGTCGGCACCGAGGCATTCCTCGACTTTGTTGAATCCATTCGCTCCGAGGGCGTGGAACTCGAAGGCGTTCCGATGGGACCGAAAACAACTCCGAAGAAGCCGATGCTTGTCGAGGTCGATCACCTTGATCCCGACAAAGACATTGACGCACTCGACATCTCGATTCCTCGCCTTTCAGGACGTATCCAGCGCCAAACGAAGAATCTCGACGAGCTCGATGTGACGTCACTTCCTCCGGGCGAGTTCCAACTGCGAACCTTCACTGAAGCTGAACAGCGCGAGATCGTGTTCAAAGATCTTGATACGGACGAACCGGCATGGAGCACCGATCTCGGCCAAGAAGTAGTTCCGACCCCCCAAGCCGTGATCGCCTATCTGACAACCGAACTCATGCATCGAATGCGCCTCGTGGGTGGTCAAGAGATTCTCTTCGGGAAACTTAAGACATACATCCGAGATCATCTCTTCGAAACAGCAGTGAATCTGGATGATCTCAATGTTCTGCGCAATCTCTCTGAGATCGAACCGCGACGCCATCTTTTCGAGACGTTCGCTCAGGCAATCAATGAGTTGACTCTTGTCGATGTCGGAACCACAAGCGTTGTCAGCGAGATCAAGATCAGCAAGACCCGGCCGGTCGTGGTTAACAATCAGGAATTCGTGCAGTCATCCAAGACCGTCTTCAACCGTGTCATTGGCGACTCGAATCTGGAGCTGCGCTTTGCGAAGTTCCTTGATGGTGCGAAGGATGTTCAAGCGTTCGCAAAGAACACACGAAGTATTCACTTCTTCATCGAATACGTGAACGCAACTGGCGAAATCTCGAACTACTACCCCGACTTCATCGTGCGCACGAGCCCTGAGCAGATGTTCGTGATCGAGACAAAGGGGCTTCAAGATCTTGACGTCGCACCAAAATGGAAACGACTAGTCCAATGGTGCGAAGACGTCACCGAGATCGACCCGCACGGTCGAACATGGACGCCGCTGTTTGTTTCGCAAGAAGACTTCGATGAGGTCGAAACCCAGGTGAAGACCATGGACCGACTCGCTGAATTGATGGACGGACGAGTCCCGGTCGGGGCTTGAAGCCCGATAGTTCCGCGACTTCTAGAGATGTTTGCGGTCTCTGGAAATTCAATGTGATTCACCCCTAGTTAACGCAGGAGAACCGTGGACGCGAAAACCTATCCGTTGCAGGACATTCTGAAGCCGGAACGGCGCTACATCATCCCGACGTTTCAACGTGATTATGAGTGGACTCTCGACGGGCAGTGGAAGCTCCTATTCGAGGATCTTGAGAACGTTTCAGACCGTCTCCTCGAGTTACGCGAGAGCGGTCTCGAAGGTTCGGCGCTCACCTCACGAGAGCAGAGCCTTTCGCCGCATTTCCTTGGAGCGATCGTGTGTGCCCGACTCCCGTTCTCACCAGGAGGCGTGGCACTTCGCTCGGTAATTGATGGACAACAAAGGCTTACCACTGTGTAGCTGCTCATTCGAGGCGTTTTAGATGTACTGATTGAGGTGCAGTCCGACCGCAGCAAATCGGTTCGCCGAATGCTTTTCAATCCCGATGATGTTGTCGAATTCCCAGAAGAAGTGTTCAAACTGTGGCCTAGGCGTCGCGACCGCGACGTATGGGAAACGGCGCTCGCAGATGTCGGCGCGGAAATCGTCACAGATGACAGCCACCTCTATCTGAGCGCTCGCAAGTTCTTCGCTGACAGTGCTCGCACCTACGCGTATGACGACGAAGGAGCGATGAGCTCCCCACGGCTACTCGCTCTGGTCGACGCATTATCAAGTCTGTTCAAGTTGGTCGTGATCGATCTGGACGATAACGACGACGCACAGGTCATCTTCGAGGTACTGAATGGTCGCCAGACGGCACTGTCTGCCACTGACCTCGTCAAGAATCTGCTCTTTCTGCGTAGCGAACTAGCCGACGAAGATGTCGAAGTTCTCTACGACCGTTACTGGTCGCAATTCGACGATCCCTGGTGGAAGAAAGAAGTAGGCCGAGGCCACGCGCAGCGCGGACGCCGAGATGTGTTGCTCTCGGTCTGGTTGACAATTGCGACTGGAAACGAAGCGAACGTCGGACACCTTTACCGCGAGGCACGCGACTATCTCAACGACGGGCCCGAAACCGAATCGGTGCTTGCGAATCTTGATGCCGTTGCCACGGCATATCGGGCGATCTATGACGATGAAGCAACAGGGGAGCCTGAACTTTCGCTTTCCTACCGTCGGATTCGTGCGCTCGATATCACCACTGCAGTTCCGCTCCTTGCGTGGTTGCGAACGCTTCCAGAGACGACCCTCAACCAATTGGAGCATGTGACTGCGGTGCGAGCCGTCGAATCATGGGCACTTCGCCGAGCGTTTGTCGGCTGGCAGACACGTGGGTACGGAACACATCGGACGCGAGTGCTGCGCGAGTCACAGCTCGCTGCTTCTAAAGACGTCAGCGTCCTCGACGCAGTGATCACTGGTCTGCAGGGTGGCGTCCTTGACTGGCCGACCGATGCCGACGTTGACGAAGCGTTTGTCGGCAAGCGGTTCTATGGGGCGATCTCAGCAGCGCGTCTCCGGCTTCTGCTCGGTTCGATCGATGCTCAGCTCAGGTCCGAAAATCCGAACGAGCCGACAGCGATTATCAACTACGAAGAGCTTCAGATCGAACATGTAATGCCGCAGAGTTGGACGGAACATTGGCCGCTTCCCGACGACGAAGACCCTGCGGGCGAGCCGTCTACACAGGCTGCCGAACGATCCCGAGTAA
>JBAXGZ010000140.1:0-4069 GCA_037139155.1 Actinomycetes bacterium
CTCGTTGAATGGATCCAGGACCGAACGTTTGGAGATCAGGTCGACGTCAGTTGGAGGTGACTATAAAAAGATCCAACAGCGAGGAGTCCGAGCACGCCGGCGACGATGACGAATGCCACCCCACGTTGCATCAACCAACGGGTTCCATGCGCCATGGCGAAGATTGTGCCAATGACCATCAGTGGGTAGAAGTCTCCGTTGTATCGCGCCGAGAGGCCCCAGAGCATTAGTGGAGCAATTGAGCAGGATGCAGCCGCTAATAACAAGATTGTGCTTGACCTTCGTTCTTGGCTGCTCATGTCGATTCCTCGGAAGAGTTTCAGGCCGATAAGTCCGACGGTGAACAGCAACGGAATCGTCATGCTGTTGGTAAGGCTCACAAATGGCTCAACGTAAAGGCCACCAGGCTGAATCGGCCATAGGTAGTTCGGCCCTCGAACGAGGGGCAATTGCTCCTTGACCCAGGGGCTCGTCAGCGAATAGCCGAGCGAGTCTGGTCGCAGGTAGTTGGCAAGAGCTGTGGGCAAGAACCGGAGGGAAACGATGTTGCCATCGTTCAACGCAAGGATCCTCTGGAACTGCTCGGACTGATACGAGTTGTAGTACTTGAAAGGCAATGTAGGAGAGCCGAATTTCAGCCAGAGAATGGCTGATGAGACGAACCCGGGCCCGATGGCGAGTAGCGACGCAAGTGTCAGTTCGGACCGAGATGGTGAGCGCCGATAACGATCTCGGAAGAGGACGATCCCCGCGCCTATTCCAAGCACGGCTGCCGCGGGGACACTTGACTGGCGAGCCCCTGCGGAAAGAATTGCTGCCACTGCTGCGATGCCGAGGTAGATATTGCGTGGGGTCATCACCCATCGGTGGACGAAATTCATTGCTACGAGCAGGAACGCGATCATCCACACGATTGCTTCGTGGTACAGGGTTGGTTTTGTCAGGAAGGTCAGGATGCTTCCCGGGCCGAGGAGAAGGACTACGACGATCGTGGCGACAGACCCGGGAACCCGCCGCGTCGAATCTTCGGGGATGAGATCGATTAGCACCCGTTGGAACAGATCTACGAGCGCCCACATTGCGATGGCAATGGCGATGGCGATGAAGAGCGGAGTGAGCGAGGGCGCACCATCGCCGCCGATTGCGATGACTGGAAAGCGCAAGATGCTCGGCGTCAGTCCGAAATACCCGAAGCATTTTCCGGAGATGATGAAGCATTCGGTCGACTGAAAGCCAACACCCGGCACATCAAGGCGACCGTGGAGGATCGCAAGGGCCTGTTGATTGTAGAAAACCGATTGGAACTCTTGACCACGGACCGAGAAATTGGGGTTCCAAGTACGCCCCATTGACAACCAGAAGGAGAGTGTGCTCGTAAGGAATACGCTGGCCCACTTCAGCTGGCGCTCAAGGGGAAATTCTGAAGAGACACTCCGAACAGGAGCGTGACCCTCTACCACCGCCATGATCCAACGATAACCGATTCCATCTGGAAATGGGTGCCTTGACCGAACAGCGATCTGGAGCAGCTTGATTTACCGGTTGCTTCTGCCGTTCTTCTCTGACAGAAGTCGAGTCGAATACATTTCCCATCTGACCCCATCATGTACTTGGGTGCGGGACCTTTTCGGAGTTTGGTAGTCACCGCTGCTGTCTCGGGAACCGGATCGGCAGGACGTCGAAGCCAACGCTTCTGCAGGCGAAGTTAACTCGGGTCAACTGTTTAATCGTAACCCAGTCGCTTTGGTGGCAATGTGCGAGATGAGTCGGGTCAGCTGCCGGGGGAGGCTGCCGCCACCATCCCGGGGCACAGTAATCTTGGCCTCAGCGAACGCGATTGACGAACGCACTGGGAGCGACTCGATCCGCAACTGTCAGCCCTCTCTGCTTCGAAAATCCCATGGCCACGTGAGACGTTGTGTCTGGAACAAAACGTCAGCCGACTGGCAGCAACGAGTTACCTGATTGCAGGAAGATGGCTGCCGTCGGAGAATTCACTCTTGCCCCCACAGGGCCACCAACCTTAAGGACGCTGCTCTGGGGCAGCATGGGCCTGAAGACAGTGTTGATAGGACGTTCCGACTCGATGAAATCCATTCGGAGAGGGGACCTAGGTCAGACCGGCCTGCTACTTCGCACCTCTCACGATGTGCCAAGCCGAGAAGATATTCAAGAACTTTCCGCCAAACGGTAGGGGCCAGGTGAACACCTTGACATCATCATTTCTGAACGCCTCTCCAAACTGCCACCGAAGAGAAGTGAAGTGATTGTGATGGTCGAGGGCACGACTGCGGAGCGCTTCGTCCAGCAGCCCCAACTTTTTTGCCCGGCGGACCGAGGTCAAGCGAAGCGAGAGGTCGTACATCCAGCCTGGATCTATCGGGAGAAGGATCGTGATGGCTCCGCCCGGCTTGCAGACTCTTCGCATCTCGGCGAGCGCAGTCATCGGGCGATCAAGGTGGTGTACCACGCACGTTGCAGCAACACGATCGAAGAAGTGGTCCTCAAAAGTCATCTTGTGGACGTCTTGTTGCACGAAAGAGATTCGAGCATCGTCGAATACGCCAGTCGGATGGGAGACGATGTCTGACAGCACCCAAGAGTCGAAGGAGTGACGCACATAGGGGAGGTGCTGTCCAGTGAGAGCGCCCACCTCAAGGACCCTCGGATAGTGGGCAGATGCTGGGATCCCACGCTCAATCTGCGAGTGGAAGATCCGGGCAGTGAGACCTGATTGTGCAGACGTGGCTACAGCGTCGTACCCCCCAGATGAGTACCAATTCGATTCATCGGTACGGTCATTTGACACCGAACATCCTCCACCCGTGCGCTTCCCGCGCAACTTGATTGAATGTCATTCTACCTCTCCCGGTCCTCAGTGGATTTTTTGGATGACGATAGGCACTCCCACTCAAGTTTCTGGCGCCCGACCGCCAATATCAGGGCCTGTTGACCCTGTAAGCCCACAACTATTTCTGGCTGGGGGTTGAGTCTCATCTGTCCGGCGAAGAAGGCAGATGCGCGGCCAAACGAGATATACCCGTGGATTCGCCGTCGGTTTCGATTGCAGTTTGCGGGCGTGACATAAACCCTGCAATCGCTCAAGAACCCGGCGAATCCAGAGGTGGGGAATGGGGCTCCGGTCCTAACTTTCCCATCGTGTGAGCTCTATTGCCGTAATTGGGCTGAGGTGCTTCTTCGTGAGGGTGGTCAGCGGATAGCCCGTGCGAACGTGTTGGAACCGAATTTTGTTCGGCTGACTTTGATGTGTGAGGGAAGGAAGCCGCCGGCTACGAGCAGAGTCCATAGTTCGTGGGTTGAGTAGTAGCGCTTGTGATCATCCATCTCATCGGCAGGAGCGAGGTTTAGGCGGAACGCGGCAGTCTCAAGGACGAACTTTCCGGTCCATGATGGAACGTTTATGAGCGCCATTCCCCCAGGCCGCAAAATTCGGTGAATTTCTTCGACGGCTTTGCGATCTTCGATGAGATGTTCGAGAACGTTGTTGCAAATGACGACATCAAGACTTGCATCGGGCGCCGCTGACAGCGTGTCTGGAAGGGGCCCTTCGATACGTTGCCAACCTGGTCGGGAGTCCAGAGCGGGATCAAGGGCCAAGTCGAAAAGCATTACCGATGTCCATCCGTCGAAGGTCATCGTTGAGATTTTGGCGTCGAAGCCGCAACCGATATCGGCGGCGTCGAGACCATTTGACCGACCAACTTCTCGCGCAATACGCCGACTCGAGAGCCAACGCCCTAAGCGATCCATGACCGTGAGGGCTTGGTTCTGCCCGAAAGAATGATTGCGTGGCGTTGTCATCTGGCGCTCCGGGCGTGGGTTAATTCGGCGCGGGCGGCGAGTGCTCCATTGATCACGAGCGTGAAGACAAAAAGCAGGAATCCACTGGCGACCAGGAATAGACCTGATAGCGCGAGGTGGTTCTCGATGCCGATAGTCGGGAGGGACAGGTCGTTACTGATGAAAGTGACGACGAGTGGAACACACATCGCAATTCCTATGAGGAAAATCGCGAATGCAATCGCCACGGTTCTGTTGTAGGGGAAGA
>JBAXGZ010000141.1:0-4008 GCA_037139155.1 Actinomycetes bacterium
TTGCAGCAGCCCTCCACCCCGATACAACGCCCTACACGCCAGAGCAACGACGAGCCGAAATCGTCATACGGCAACATCACATTGCCAGTCGCTTTCGACGTTGACTTCGAAGCCGAGAAGTCGGCCGTAACCGCGAATTATTTTGATGTTCCCGACAGTAAAGATCTGGCGTAACTCTCGACGCGTGTGCCGTCGAAAAATGATGGGTTCATCGAACCGTGCAATTTGATGGTGTTATCGCAAACAAACTCCCGAAAATCTGAACGATCAAGCAGCTCATGTTCTACGAGTTCGTAGGCCTCGGGAAGCACCTCAGCCATGTTGTGAACATCCCAATGTCCGAGGTCCGAGCCGAGAATCGGCTTCAGGCGTGCTCTGCATGGATTCACATCATCGGCAAATGCCCACGCAATCGTCCGATCATCGGCTTCACAACCGAAATAGAAACGATCGAATTGATTGACTATGTCGCTGGCTGATGAGACACCGCACTCGCGAAAATCATCTAACTCGACAGGTGGGTTATCGCTCTGCGAAAGCATTGCTTCACGCACGAGCGGATCAGCAAACCGCTCGCCTCCGTAGGTATCAAATAATTGATCCCACACCTCGTGATCAAGATTCGCAGGGTCATACTGGCCGATCGCCGCGCCGCCTCGTTTCTGCCAGCGATCAACGAGATCACAAAGCAACTGGACACCTGTTGCAACTCCACCTTCTAAGAAGGCAAAAGAGAGAGTCGGGAACCGGTGGCTTACTCCACCAAAGAAAAGTGCCTTCGCAAACGCGTCGCCGGCGGCACCGAAATTACCAATGTGGTTGTACATGTAACGCGAGGAAGAGGTTCGTAACCCATGGCCTTGCGCTGGAGAATGCACCGTGACAGCAACTCCAAGGTCAATGCATCGCTGCCACACCGGGTCGTAATCGTGATCACTATCAAGAGCGAGCAAATCAATACGCCCCGGAGCATCCGCAGATGGTGCTCGCATAACCATGTTGTTGAGCATGACGACTTTGAAGCCCAGCGTCAGTACTGCATGATCAAGCGCTGCGATGGCCTCCTCTGGGGTGGCGGTCGGAATTGCAGCCGCTGCAGTCAGTCGGTCTCCATAGCCGACAAGTAGGTCAGCGAGGTAGGTGTTCAGTCCCATACACGCGCCAACGCGCAGTGCATCGTCTGGATGACCGATACATGCAAGCGCAGCGCTTGGATACAAAATTGAAAAATCGATACCGATTTCATCCAGTCGCTCATAGAGCAACCCAGGCATGAAACCAGTGGCCCGATCAAGGGTATTTCCCGGCAACGCCCACCACGGAGTCATCCATACACCTGGTCGGGGGATCCGTCCGCGTGACTTGATTTCCGCGGTGTCTCCTGATCGCGTCGAGAACGACGGGGAAATAGCCGAGAAACCTGACGCCACATCGGCACCAGCAACTTTGGCGATGTACTCAACAAGAACCGGTAGGGATTCGACGACATGCCCGTCGGCATCGACGACAGGATGCTCGATTGCTGCACGGACCCCAGCTACCGAAGATGACATGGCAAACGGTACCGCAGACCCCTCGCTGCGTGAGATCAAAATCCACCAAACGATCTGATGGCCGCTCGAGCTTCAAGGTCAGCGACTGCAGCCTGCGCTCGATCGAGGAATGCAGTGGCAAATACCTGTCGCTGAGGTGTCACATCGGCTGGGAAAGTAACAACCTGACACGAGGCCAAAACCGTGTATGCGGCGTGGATCCGATGGGCCAGCCAAGCGTCATCCCACGAAAGTGGTTCTCCCCCGCCGGCATTCCAAATTTCGAGATAGTGCGAAAGCAGATCACGCTCATGGATACGTCGATCTTCCACCGAGAGCGCCATCGTGAGGAAGTAACTGACATCCCTCATCGGCGTGTTGATATTGATGATTCCCCAATCTAAAAATCCCGTTCGACCTCCATCGAAGAAAAGATTGCCGATATGGGGATCACCGTGAATCACAGTCTGTGGACCTCGATGCCACAGCTCCTGCAATTGGGCTGGATGCGCGATGCAGAGCTCTGCCATCTCAGCAAACTCATCGCTCAATCGATCTCGGTGGTTCTCGAGTCCGTAACGGAGCATGACCGATCCGTAGTCGCTGCTTGAACTCGTTGCCAGAATCCAAGATGCTTCCGAAGCTCGGGTCTTTGGGCTGAGATAACGCAGATGAAGCGCTGCTAAATCTTCGAGCGCTCCAGCCGCTGAATCTGGGGTGACCCCAAGGCGTCCGTCGGAAATCACACAACCGGATGCATTGAGATCTTCGAGAAGAAGGATGAACGTTCCATCGGAGCGCTCTTGGGCAACCAATACTTCGGGAAAACGCATGCCGAGCCTCGGAGCAAGCTGCTCGTAAAACTTCACCTCACGCTCGCCCATGCCGGTGCGCAGTATCGCTTCGCGTCGGCTCGGGTCGCTTGGCGGAAGTTTGCAAAACATTGTTTCAGGCGCGCCGCCCGAAACCTCATACAGCACACGCAATTGCGCATGCGCGTTAGTGACTTGTCGTTGTTGCGTCACTTCTATCGATGAAACAGCAACCCCGGGGAATTTCGCAGTCAGCGCCTGCGAAAGCCACTCGGGGTGGATCTCCGTTGCATCTGATGGCAATACAGGCAGGCCTGTCACATCTCCCTTAGGTCGATCTCGTTGGCAAAGACAACCTGGTTCTTGAGTGATTCGCCAGCGAGGTAGCGCTGCAGATTTTCACGGAAGAGAGCGTGCAGGGTTGCCCAGAAGTTGTCACTGGATGTTGAGCAATGTGCAGAAATCAAAAGATTCGGAACTCCCCAAAGTGCCGAACTTGCGCCAAGTGGTTCCGTGCTGGCCACATCAATCGCCGCACCAGCAAGATGTCCCGATGTAAGTGCATCGGTCAGTGCTCGTTCATCGACTGCGCTTCCACGCCCAACGTTGATGAACAGCGAACCCATCGGCATCGCGGCGAACTCGACATCTCCGAATAATCCTCGGGTCGTTGCCAGTTCGGGGACAGCCGAGACAACCGCGTCGCATCTGGCCAACATGCTGTGAAGTTGATCCGCAGGGAAGATTTCATCGACATCGGCATCGGTGTCGCCCGGGCGAGCAGATGCTCGAGTTGCAAGCACTTCCATTCCAAACGCTCGAGCCCGTAGCGCGACCTGCCGTCCTATGGCACCAAAACCGACGATTCCGATCGTTGAGCCTGCGATTTCTTTCCCGTACTTCGGCTCCCAACTATGAGCTCGTTGCATTGCATCGATCTCAGGAAGGCGCTTCCACTGCTGGAGCAAACGAGCGAGAACGAATTCAGAAATAGAGACAGCGTTGACGCCAGCAGCATTCGTAAGGCGTATCCCTGCCGCACCGAGACCCGCCGACAACAACTGACTGGCGCCGGCCCCCATGCCCTGCACCCAGCGAAGATTTGGAGCAACAGTGACAACGTCGAACGGTAGATCCATCGCAAGGGCAATCTCAACTCGCCCAAAAGCATCTCGCTGTTGTTGTGTCAACTCGGGGCACAATTGGCGATAATCCTCATTGGGTTTCGCACCGCGTTGGGTGCGGAGCTGTTCAGTCTCGCTGTAGCGCACATCGAGAACTTCGATGCGTGGATCTACGGCTTTCAGCGCAGCGATATCGCGCTCAAATTCCTCGCGTGGGCGCAGTTCCCATTCTCCTGGGTACATGATGCCCACCACGATTGGCGCACTCGTATCGCTCTCACCATCGCGCATGCAGTCCCCCCATGGGATTCTGACGAGGCAGCAGGAGCGTCTCGTGGTCATTCACAGTGTTCCAAACTTTCATTGCGCTCGCCGAACCAATCCGCGGGAGATTTCACGGCCCACCGAAGCAACTTGCCGAATAGAGTTTCGAAAGACTTAGGGGGAAGATCGTGGACATCGAAATAGTCGCTGATGGACTCGGGTTTGCCGAAGGTCCTGTTGAGATGCCCAATGGCGACATCGTCACTGTTGACGTCC
>JBAXGZ010000142.1:0-3812 GCA_037139155.1 Actinomycetes bacterium
CGAGATCATTATTGAAACCGTTCGCGTAAATGCCCGCGACATTTTTGATACTGGAGAACTGCCACCAGGTCCATGCTGACCAACCAGTGGGAAGTCGAGGTTGTCTTGGGTAGGTGTAGGGATCGCAGACGCGATTTCCGCCAAAATCCTGACAGGGGTAACTCGGAAGCCAAAGTCGATACGAAGCAGAGATATCGGACGCGATACTGCCAGGGAAGAAATAGGCCCCCATATAGAGCACGGGCTTCTTGCCAGTGAGAACAGTTACCTCATTCAGGAAGGCTCTCGTCCAATTCGAAAGGTCAGTGGAATTCAGATCACCAGTTTCCTCGAGGTCCAACATGCCGGGAAGGTCGAGTGGGCCAGTCATTGATCCAGCACGAGAAACGAAGTAACGCGCTTGGTCGACCGCAGTACTGATCGGCAGTGCCGGCTTCGCATAATGGTAGGAACCGCGCAGGAGTCCCACAGATCCGGCTCCGGCCCAGTCTTGAGCGAAACAAACGTTTGTATACGACGTGGCCTGAGTGGACTTTACGTACGCAAACGACACACCGGAGTCGCGTACCTGTGCCCAATCGATAGGTCGGCCGCATCGAGAATTGTCCGCCGGAGTTCCCGGGTGCTGCCAACTGGCAACGTCGATACCTCGCAGAAGCGCACCGGCAGGACTCGTGGTCAGTGCCGAAACGACAACCGACACCGCGAAACTCGCACCAAGGAACGCGAATGCGAACAATGCCGCACGAACGAATTGCGGAACTCCACGCACGCTGACAGGTGCGCGTTCACTTTTTTCTTGATCACCAATCGGGGCAGGGAGGGTCATGCGAACGACTCCGGTGCGAGGTCGGAGCAAAACCTTAGACAATCGATCCGCTGGGGATCCTTCACCCCAAAGTAGAGGCGTAATTGCCTGCAGATTGGGGATTCGGTGCGAATTCAGTCGAGTTCAACCACTGAGTGATCGCCGATCATCAGCCGTGTTGCATGAGGCTCGCGTTGCGACTTACGAACTTCAACCTGCTTCCCCACGAGCGAATCAGCAATCGTGTGGATCCCGGTGATCCGGGACTGCTCAAGGATCACCGAATTCTCGATCGTGCTGTCGACGATTTCGCAGTCAAAGTAGATCGACGCATAGGGACCGATGGTGCTATCGACGATTTGTACACCTTCGCCGATGATCACCGGTCCTCGAAGCGTTGAGTTCACAACTTCAGCACCGGCCTCAATCACCACGAGGCCATCGAGTACTGACGCTTCGTCGACTGTTCCGGCATTCGATGGTTCGAGCATGTCAAGAACGAGACGGTTTCCTTCAAGCAACGGTTCAAGTTTGCCGGTGTCTTTCCACCATCCCTCAAGCACTTCGTGACGGACTCGATGTCCGTTGTCGATAAGCCATTGGATGGCGTCGGTGATTTCGAGTTCGCCGCGAGGCGAAGGATCGATCGAAGCAACTGCCTCATGAATGCTGCGATCGAAGAGGTACACGCCAACCAGCGCAAGGTCAGATTTGGGTTCGCTTGGCTTTTCAACGAGCTTCGTGACCTCGCCATCGTCACCGATCTCAGCCACACCGAAGCGCTGAGGATCGGGAACGCGGGCAAGCAAGATCTGCGCTGAAGGAACCCTCGCATCTCCGGCGCGGGATTCCGCGTGATCGGCCTCGAAACTGTCAACGAATTCTGCGATCCCCTGACGCAGAAGGTTGTCCCCTAGGTACATCACAAAGTCATCATCGCCAAGGAAGTCTCGAGCGATCACTACGCAATGAGCGAGACCGAGCGGCGCTTCCTGAGGGATATAGGTGACTTGTGCGCCCCAACGGGATCCATCGCCCACAGCTGCTTGGATCTCCGGTCCGGTCTCGCCAGTGACGATGCCGATTTCGGTGATTCCTGCTTCAACCATGTCCTCAATTCCGAAGAAGAGGATCGGCTTATTCGCCACTGGCACCAATTGCTTGGCACTCGTATGTGTGATTGGCCGCAGCCGAGTGCCTGCGCCACCAGAAAGAATGAGTCCCTTCACATCGCTGTTTCTAGCAGGGGGGACCGCTCCGCACCCCTTCTCGACTCGACGATCACCACAAGTTCACGACGAGGTGGATCAGCAGTTAGAGAGTTCGGCAGCCGAGCAACACATTGCCGCCCGAACCTGCGCTCTCGATCCCATAGACACACACCGTCGCACTGCCCGCCGGTGCGGGCACTGAGAAGGAATAGCCGTGGAGCGGACCGTAGTCGGGGAAGGCTGCACCGATATCTGCTCGGCTCTCGCCAGCGTTGATCGCATACCCGACGCCGTTCACATAGACGTGTACCGGGATGGATGCCGCCGTATCCGGATCGATCACCCAACCGGAGCCTGTGATCGATCCTCCTGAGCGACTGAGAGTGTCAACAACACCGAACGGAGACCCCGTCGGAACGTTGATTGTGCGACAACCCAGAAGCGTGTGGGAACCGATACCGACGTTGATGGCGTACGCACAAACAGTCACCTTGCCTCCAGGTGCAGGTAACTGTGTCGAGAGACCATGACCGGGCCCGTACGCCGGCAGGAAATTGCCGACATCGGGTCGAATTCCATTTGCCGTCGCTGCATAGCCGACACCATTCACGTACACGTGCATCGTGATCGGAGAGGCCACATCAGGGTCCACCGCCCATGCAGAAACGGCCACACCACCTACCAGAGGGGTCACGACATCAAGCGCACCGAATGGCGCGCCGCCTGGAGACTCAACAGTGCGACAGCCGAGCGCTCCCAACTCAAGGTTCCCAGCCGTTAGGCAAACGACATGCCGCCCCCCTGTCGCCTCGATTGAACCGTTAAAGCCAGTCGCCGACTCGATCCCTGCAATTACGGATTGAACATCGGGTCGGGAAACTTGGCGAGTCAGGTTCAGGCGAACAACACCATCAACTGAGATGATCGAAACACTTGACGGATCACCGGGAATGACCGACCAGCCGCTCACGTCAATGGCACCCGGACGCGCTGTGACTGAATCGATGAACCCTCGAGGCGTTGACGTCACGACCACATCGCGACATCCGAGGAACGGGTTGCCGAGCGCTCCGCCAACGTCGATCGCGTACACGCACACTCGTTGCGGACCGACTGCTGATGGCACGACAGCATCGAACCCCGTATTCGATGGAGCACCGGTAAAAGCCGAAGCAACGTCGGAACGGGTACTACCGGTACCCACCGCATTTCCCACTGCCCCCACGTACACGTGGATCGGGACGACACCAGTTGTGTCGCGGTCCCACGCCCAGCCGGTAACCCGGACCGAGCCGTTGCCCGTCGTCACCGAGTCGAGCACTCCGATCGGCGCGGCCCCACCACATTCGCCACGATACGTAGTCGTGTCGCACAGGTTGGCCTGCCGTTCCCACACCAGCGACGTTCGCGCGTCTGATGTGACCAGTTTCGATGCCGTAATGCCAACGTCGTAGCCCGTATCAGCTTTGACCCAGAAGCGATACTCACGATCATTGGCACGGACGACATAGAAGGGTTTAGGAAGTGGTGTGACGAAATTCGGTCGAGCAGGGTCGTAGGTCAACGACTTCCAGCCCGTCGATCCCTGAGAGTTGGCCGGATTCACATACCAGCAGGTCACTCCGGTCCCGACCCCAACGATGTCGCAGGTTCGGCGTTGCATTCCGCCAAACCGGTCGACTCCTAGATCTTTGGCAGTGTTCAGATTTCCTGCGGTCACCAGTTGCTTGAAACGCGTCTCGCAATTGGAGTTAGAACTACATCCGAACCAAGGTTTCCAGACGTAGTCTCGG
>JBAXGZ010000143.1:0-3672 GCA_037139155.1 Actinomycetes bacterium
ATGCCGTAGGCCTTCGCCTGCTCGGCAGTGAACCAGCGGTCACGCTCGGAATCAGTTTCGATCTGATCGACCGGTTGACCGGTGTGGAACGAGATTCGCTCGGCCATAAGACGCTTGATATACCCCATCTGCTCGGCCTGGATCGCGATGTCGGACGCCTGGCCCTGCACTCCACCGAGAGGCTGATGCATCATGATTCGAGCGTGCGGAAGGGTATGTCGTTTGCCAGCGGCGCCTGCACACAGCAGGAACTGACCCATCGAAGCGGCGAGCCCCATGCAGATAGTGCCGACATCGGGGGTAATGAACTGCATGGTGTCGTAGATCGCCATGCCGGCAGTGATCGATCCACCCGGAGAATTGATATACAGCCAGATGTCCTTACCGGGATCTTCGCCCTCGAGGTAGAGCAACTGGGCAACGATCTGATTGGCCACGCTGTCATTGACATCGCTGCCGAGGACCACAATGCGGTCCTTGAGGAGCATGCGGAAGATGTCTGCTCCGGGGTCTGCGATGGAGGCGGCCATAGCCACCTGCGGTGCGATCGGGGGATTCGACATCGGGCTCCTTCCAACGGACTGGGGCCGGCTCAAAGAACCGACCTGGGCAGGCTACAGGGCCAACTGACATCTCCGACGCGCTCGGCACGCGTATTAGAGATAGAGCGCCCCGAGTACGCCGACGGCATTGACGCACATGTGGGCAATCACTGAAGGAGCGAGACGACCGTTCGCTCGAACGACAAGAAGAGCAAAGACCGCCCCGTAGGACGCCGTCACCAGAACGATGAACGCCATCTGCGCCAGCGACTCACCTTGGGCATGGAACAACCCGAAGACGAGCGAGGTGATGAGCACCCCCGCAATCAGGTTCCAACGCCTCCCGACCGATCGGAGGAAGAGACCACGAAAGAAAAGTTCTTCGACAATCGGAGTGCAAATAGCAACGAGAAAGAAAATGACGAACGCGGTGAGTGCCGAGGGTTTCGTGGGAAGGAATTCGGTGTTCGAAGGTGTCGACTCTTGGGAGACGAGCGTCCAGATCACTCCCCCGATTGCAGAGAGAACCAGCGCGACCAACCCGCCTAGAAGACCCCAGCCGAGATCGATCGGCCGAAAATCAAGTCCGAAATCAAGTCGCAGACTGCGTTGGCCCTTCCAATAGGTCGCCACGATCGGCCAGCCCAAGAATCCAGGCCAACCACAGACAAGGCTGATCGTGATCGCGCCGAGACTCAGGTCGGTGAGCGAATCGCCCGAAACTTCACCTGAGCCAAGAAGGATGAGCGAACCAACTGCTCCACCGACTACCCAAAGCGCCAAACCAATGAGGACATCGCCCATACCCCAGCGAATGCGCGGAAGGGGAGGTTCGGGGCGTGTTGGAGCCGGCACCCACGGTGGTGAGGTCGGTGGAGCGGCAAAGGGTGGTGTGGGCGGTTCAGCGGGATAGGTCACGACAGCTCCCGAGCCAACGCGCGCAGCGCCCGACCACGATGACTGATCGCGTGTTTCTCCGTCGAGGTCATCTGAGCAAACGATCGACCACTGCCCTCATCAGGAACGAAAATCGGGTCGTACCCAAAACCCTCCGAACCTTTCGGAGCGAGCGCAATGTGGCCCTCAACCGTTCCCGTCGCGATTGAATCGGAGCCATCGGTCCAACGAATAATCACCACAGTGCGAAAGCGCGCCCTTCGCTGCTGTTCGGTCACAGCACCGACGGCCTCAAGGTCTTCGAGCACCTTGGCAATATTCGCAGTGGAATCGCTCGGTTCGCCGGCATAACGCGCCGACCAGACCCCGGGCGCTCCTCCGAGCGCGTCGATCTCGAGCCCAGTGTCGTCAGCGAGCGCGGCAGCACCAGTCGCATCCGCTATTGCCGCGGCTTTGAGACGGGCATTGCCTTCGAGTGAATCCGCGTCTTCGATGACATCGGGCAACTGCGATGGTCGAGGCTCAAGGACTACCCCGCAATCAGCAAGGATCTCCTCGATCTCGCGCACTTTGTCGGGGTTGGCGCTCGCACAGACGAGTCGTCGGCCGACGACCATGATCAGTCCCGGACTGGCAGAGGATCGGCGAGGAGCAGGGTCTGCATAGTGAAGAGATCGCGGATTCCGCCTTCGGCAAGACCTAAGAGCTCATCGAGTTCATCGCGGCTGAAGCTCATGCCCTCGGCGGTTCCCTGCACCTCGAGGAAACGACCGCTTTCGGTCATCACCACATTCATATCGACTTCAGCAATGGAATCTTCAACATACGGAAGGTCGAGAATCGGCGTTCCATTGACGATGCCGACGGAGATCGCCGCGCAGGCTTCGGTCAATGGATGGGTAGCAATGCCGCCAGCCTGTACCAGCCGTGTCAGTGCATCGTGCAAGGCAACGTAGCCGCCAGTAATCGCCGCTGTACGCGTGCCTCCGTCGGCCTGAAGGACATCGCAATCGACAACCACCTGTCGCTCGCCCAGCGCAACCATGTCACACACACCGCGCAGGGACCGACCGATCAATCGCTGAATTTCATGGGTTCGACCCGACGGTGAACCCTTGCTGACCTCGCGACGAACACGTTCAGGCGATGCGCCAGGAAGCATCGAATACTCGGCCGTGACCCATCCCTTGCCCGAGCCTTTCATCCAGCGCGGAACGCTCTCGTCGATCGATGCGGTGCACAGCACCATCGTGCGGCCGAATCGGATAAGCGCCGAACCCGTCGCAGCATCGGTGAAATCGCGCTCGATGGAAATGTCGCGCAGTTCATCTGGTCGTCGTCCGTCTGGTCTCACAGGTGATACCTCTCGTGGGGGGATGCAAGTGCAACCGCAGCACCGTAGGCCGTCTCGCCGTTCCGAGCGTGCACTGACAGATCGGACTGCGGCCAAAAATGGGTGAGCACGCATCGTTTGGCGCCAGCGGCGCGTGCCATCTCACCGGCAGCGCGTGCCGATAGGTGCTTCATGCCTTCGGCTTCACGGTCGGTCCCATAGGTCGCCTCGACAAGGGCGAGATCGACGCCCCTACCCAATCGTTCAATGCTCCAGTCGGGGCCAGTGTCTGCTGAATACACCATCGACCCTCCGTGTTTCGACTCGATACGCATGGCGTGAGTCTCGACATAGTGATCAGTGCGTTCGAGCGTGAATCGCAACGAACCAATTTCGAATTCGTCGCCATCTCCCGTAACACGCCAATCGAAGGTCGGCTCAAGGTTTCCTGGCATGAGCTGTGCGATCTGACGCGTTTCTTCAGTCCCCCAAACGGGAATCCCGATGCGCTCGTAGCGGTATCGGGACGCAACGTGGAATCCAGCGAGATCGCTCCAATGATCAGCATGGGAGTGCGACAGAACGATCGCGCTCACCATTGAAAGATCGATATGGCGCTGAAGAGAGGAGAGGCATCCCGGACCAAGGTCGACAACGACGCTCGTATCACCGTCGCTCAAGAGGTACCCCGAACACGGGCACTCCAGTCCTGGGTAGCTCCCGGAGCAACCGAGAACAGTGAGGTCCATAGAGCGACGCTACCTGCGACCCCCATCGTTCATGCGGCGCCGAGGACCCCAACGACCTCGCGCCGTGAGAGACTTGAGGTATGCGGATTCCGGCGAGCGTCGACTATGCCATTCGGGCGATGGCGGAACTCGCGCATTCCGGCCCAGGCCC
>JBAXGZ010000144.1:0-3622 GCA_037139155.1 Actinomycetes bacterium
CGTTTTCTGGGACTGCCGCCATCACCTAACGAACGACAACGCTGCTTCGTAGTGCATCGAGTTTGGCGGTGCCGATCCCCCTCACCGCGAGAAGGTCATCGACAGATCTGAATTTTCCGACCTCACGCCGCCGGACGATGATCGCCTCGGCAGTTGTCGGTCCAATCCCCGGGAGATCGTCGAGTTGATCCACGGTCGCAGAGTTCAAGTCAACTGGGCCGGTCGCCCCTCGCGTCCCGGTAGACGACGGAGATGAACCACTGCCGATGCCGGCCGATGCTGGGTCCCCCGTGCGCGTCAGCCAGACATGCTCACCATCGGCCACAAGCGCCGCGAGATTGATTCGATCAAGATCGATATCGGATCCAGGTCCGCCCGCTGCTTCAAGAGCATCCACTACCCGCGAACCCACGGGCAGCCGATAGACCCCCGGCGAGCGCACGGCGCCACCCACAGCAACGACGAGCGTGGGAAGCGAGGTCGATGTCGTCGATGGCACAGTTGCTTCAACATCAGCGGCGAGCGGACGTTGATCGCTACCCGACGAATTTCGAACGAAGAGCACTGCCGCACCTAACGCCACCAAAAGAACAGCAGCGACAGCGACAACAATTTTGACGGTGGGTTGCTGGCGTAGGACCGAATTTATCCACTCCCAACTCTGACTGAGCAGGTCGAGCCCGGTGCTGGTGGACAATGGTGTCGGTCGTTCAGGGCGACGGAGTTCATTGAGCGCTCGCCGTGCTGCCGGATCGGCACCGGCGTGCGCGCGCTCATCGGATCGACCAGACCTTGAAGGCGGCAAACCGTTACCTTCGGCCTGATCTAGAGCGTCCAACTTCCACCTCCACGACAATGCCCGCGAAAAGCGAGCAGACCAATGGAGGAAGACGAGCTGGAATGTATCGCTACCGTTCAGACCAGCAAAGGGTCGAACGATCCGAGAGCGACCCTCAGAACAACGTGGCGGTCAACCGCTTACGCCACTGAACAGTTCTCGGATCCTCGGGACCAAGAAGTTCAAGTAGGTCGACGAATTCCTGACGAGCGCCGTCATCGCCTTTCACGAGAACAAGAAGTGCATCAAGGCGCTGCTCGATCTCGATATCAGAACTGATACCTGCCCCGCTGCGAACGTAGGCAGCGATCCTTCGAGTCTCGGCCGTTTCGGGAATCCGCTCGAGCAGTTCGAGGGCGTCGACTCCCCGATCCTCTCCGGCGAGCAACTCGGCAAGGTCGATGATGACGTCGGCATTATCTGGCTCAAGTTCGAGAGCCCGGCGAAGTGCCGCCTCGTCACCGATCTCGCGAAGAAGGTCGATCTCTGAAGGTTCAGGGGCACTAACCAGAGCGTTCACGAATTCAATGATCTTCTCTTCGGGCAGAGCGCCAATGAACGAGTTCACGATCCTGCCCTCGGAGATTGCGAAAACTGCCGGGATGCTCTGCACCTTGAACGCTTGAGATGCAGCGGGGTTCTCGTCGACATTGATCTTGGCAAGGACAACCCGGCCGCCGGTGGCATCGACAGCTGCTTCAATCATCGGACCAAGCGTCTTGCACGGACCGCACCATGGCGCCCACAGATCGACAACCACGGGAGTCGTGAGCGAGCGGGTCAGGACCTCGGCTTCGAGGGTTTCGTCAGTAACGTCAATGATCACGGGCCAAGGTTACGGCCATCTGCCGGGAAGCGGAGCCGTCGGGTTGGCCGGTAGCGTGGCCTGATCCCAATTCCGGAGTCGACGTGAACCACCCAAGCGATAGTGCTGGCATCAACGCCGAAAACCTCACCTCGTGGATGAGCGCTCGCGTCCCCACTCTTTCCCTGCCACTGCGGTTCGAACCCATCACGGGCGGACTCTCCAACCTCACCTACACCGTCACCGATGACGCCGGTGATCGCTGGGTACTGCGACGACCACCGCTCGGCCATGTTCTCGCGACTGCCCACGACATGGGCCGGGAATTCCGCATCATCAGCGCTCTCAGCGCAACCGACGTGCCCGTGGCAACGGTGGTCGGATTTTGCGACGACAACGAGGTAAACGGTGCACCGTTCTACGTGATGGAGTTCGTCGATGGCGTCATCGCCAGAGATCGCGAAACCGGATCTGCGCTCTCACCCGAGGCGCGCTCGCATGCTGGCGAATCCCTCATCGACGTCCTCGCCGAAATTCACTCTATTGATGTCGATGCCGTCGGACTCGGTGATCTCGGTCGTAAGGAGTCCTACGTCGAACGGCAACTCTCACGATGGCAACGTCAGTGGGAGGCAACCAAAGACGTTGATATTGAGGCAATGTCCGAACTACACGATCGGCTCTCTCAAGCGATCCCCATTCAAGGCCCCGCCACGATTGTTCACGGCGACTACCGCCTCGACAACTGCGTTGTAGACGACGCTGGCGATGTCGTTGCCGTACTCGACTGGGAACTGTGCACCCTTGGCGACCCGATGGCAGATCTCGGGTTCATGTTCGTCTATTGGGCTGAAGCCGACGACTCGTACGTCGTTATCGATGGATCGGCCACGACACTCGAGGGATTCCCTCCCCGGAGCGAACTCCTAGGGATGTACGAAGAACGAACTGGACGCGATGTCAGCCAGATCGGTTACTACGTCGCCTTGGGATACTGGAAACTCGCCTGCATTCTCCAAGGTGTGCTGGTTCGCTACCGTTCTGGAGCAATGGGCGATCAAACGACTGACGCAGACTCCGGGACGAGTCCCGTTGAACGACTGGCAGTCGCCGGCCTCGCAGCACTCGCCGGACAAATCGGAGGCACCGATGGCTGAGCTCTATGAATTGATCGAGAGTCCCGAACTCGACTCACCCACACTCTTATTGGGCCTCGACGGGTGGATCGATGCCGGCCTAGCGGCGACCAACGCGTTCGGCACAATCCTCGAGAACCTCGAAACCGTCACTGTCGCCAAATTCGATGCCGATGCACTCATCGACCATCGATCGCGCCGCCCGACCATGCACCTCCTCGATGGCATCATCACTGGGCTCACCTGGCCAACCATCGAACTTCAGGCCGGATTCGACGCAGAGGGTGCATCAGTGCTTTTTCTCGTTGGCGCTGAACCTGACCACCGATGGAGGGCATTCGCCGACTCGGTTGTCGATCTTGCTCATCACTTTGGAGCCTCTGCGGTGTTCGGACTGGGCGCCTATCCCACGCCAGTTCCTCACACTCGGCCAACACAACTAGTCACCACTGCAACAGACTCTGAAATGGCCAAGCGTGTGGGCTCCGTCGGCGGTCGTATCGATGTACCTGCGGGCATCAACGCCGCAATCGAGCTCGCGAGCGCCGCCGCTGGCCTCCCGGCCACCGGACTGTGGGCGCAGATTCCCCATTACGCCGCAGGAATGCCCTATCCCGCCGGGGCGCTTTCGCTCATCGAAGGGTTGCGAACGATCGGCGGTCTGCACTTCAACCTCGGCTCGCTTGTCGAAGACGCTCGTTCGACACGAGATCGACTCGACGAACTTGTGGCCAATAGCGACGAACACATCGATATGGTTCGCCAACTCGAGGCGCAATCGGATTCCGTTGCCATCGTCGAGGACCCCCTTCCTATGGGAGACGACCTCATGGCCGAACTCGA
>JBAXGZ010000145.1:0-3619 GCA_037139155.1 Actinomycetes bacterium
TTCTGGTGATCGACCCGCTCTGAGGGCGACCGAGCCGCCGAATGGGGCCTGATCCGGGCCTCCCGGTAGAGTTCGCCTTCGTTCTGGGAGGGTTGAGATGGCCAACAAGTGGTTCGAGACCGTCGCTGTGGCGCAGCGCCGGGCCGAGAAGCGTCTGCCGAAGTCGGTCTATGGGGCCATCATCGGTGGTGCCGAGAAGGGCGTATCGCTCAACAGCAATCTGACCTCCTTCGATCAACTCGGACTGGCCCCTCATGTGGCCGGGCTGCAGGCCGAGCGCTCCATGAACACCTCGGTGCTCGGTCTCGACATCTCGATGCCCGTGATCATTTCGCCCACTGGTGTGCAGGCAGTGCATCCCGATGGCGAGGTCGCAGTTGGTCGGGCCGCTGCGAACCGCGGCATCCCCATGGGACTCAGTTCCTTCGGGAGCAAGTCAATGGAAGAGGTGGCGGCGGTCAACTCACAGCTTCTCTTCCAGATGTATTGGAGCGGTGGCCGCGACGTCATGGTGCAGCGCCTCGAGCGCGCGAAGGCCGCTGGCGCCAAGGGCATCATCCTCACCCTCGACTGGACCTTCTCAAACGGACGCGACTGGGGCAGTCCCTGGATCCCAGAGAAGCTCGATCTCAAGACGATGATCAAGTTGTCGCCGCAGGCCCTTTCGAAGCCCAAGTGGCTGTTCGCCTATCTCAAGACCGGCAAACTTCCCGATCTCAGTGCACCGAATATGGCTCACCCCGGGCAGAAGCCGCCGGCGTTCTTTGGTGCGTACTACGAGTGGATGACCATGCCTCCGCCCAGTTGGGATGACATTGCCTGGCTGCGTTCGCAGTGGGACGGACCGTTCATGGTCAAGGGCGTCTGTCGTGTCGACGACGCCAAGCGTGTTCGTGACCTTGGTGCCACAGCGCTTTCGGTGTCCAACCATGGCGGCAACAACCTCGACGGAACTCCGTCACCGATCCGTGTCCTTCCGTCGATCGTCGCTGCGGTCGGCAATGACATCGATGTCGTGCTCGATGGTGGTGCGCGTCGCGGCAGCGACGTGGTGAAGGCAGTGGCTCTCGGAGCCAAAGCGGTGATGATCGGTCGTGCCTACCTCTGGGGTCTTGCCGCCAACGGTCAGGCGGGCGTCGAGAACGTGCTCGACATCCTGCACGGTGGCATTGATTCCTGCCTTCTTGGCCTCGGCAAGTCGCATATCAGCGAACTCACGCCCGACGACGTCATCGCGCCGCGCGATTTCTTCGTCACCCTCGGCGACAAATAAGAGTCATACGCCTCTTGACCGGTCGAGGAGTTGGCTAGTCAGAGAGTTGATCGCGCAGCGATTCCAAATACGGCAGAGCAGCCTGATCCTTCGGGCGATTGGCGGCACGTTTGGAATCGACGACGTCGTTGAGCGCAGCAACCCAGACGGTCACTCCCTCTGCGATCGAGAGTTCGATCGCGTCCTGCTTCCATCCCTCGTATCCAAGCAGCGGTCCAGAGGGTTGGAACGCGAGATCGATATCGCCGAAGTCACTGACGAGATTGAGCATGAATGTCGAGTTTCGGAGGAACTGTTCATCGATCGTGGCCTTGAGCGGCTCATCTCCGGTTCGGATTTGAACGTTTAATCGCGCAAGAGCGCGGACGAGGCACTCAAGGTTGCCGTCGCTCCGGTCTGGAACCAGGTCAATGTCCTGTGTGGGAAGACTCGAACCGTGCATCACGGTGGCGATACCCCCCACGATGATGTAGCGAACTCCCTCCTCATTCAGGACCTCACAGATCCGAACGGGATCAAACATCAATCAACCACTGGAGGAGTTTGTGCCGCTTCTCGCATGGCGATCATCGTGTTCGCCGCGGCGACCATCGTGCGCACTCTCTCGGGAACACTCAGGCGAAGTTGTGCTCGGATTTGCGAAACATCGATTCCGCGTTCGTCTTCAAGGTTGTCCGAATGACCCTGATTCATCTCACGACCTGAGGACTGAGCCATGGATGAATCCTACGGTCAGAGGATCGAAACGGGGATGCGCTTTTTGCCGACGCCAACTGGCTTCGAGTGATCAACGCTGACGGTCGGGCGAATCGCCCCGCCGTTTGCTTCGAGTTCCGCCAGTGCCGTTTCACCATGTCCGAACACGCATTCGGGATCGGGAGCATCGAGTGGAAGACCGGTGAAGAACTTCGTGGCCATACAACCACCGCCGCACGCGTCGTAACTGCCGCATGACCCGCATGCACCGGGATTGGTGGGTTCGCGCAGTTCAGTGAACAGATCGGACGAGCGCCACACCGCCGCAAAGCCACCTTCGCCGTGAATCGAACCGGCCTTGAAGTTGTCATGCAGAACAAACGGGCATGCATACACATCGCCGACTGGATCGATGAGGCACACCACGCGACCGGCACCACAAAGGTTGAGACCAGGAAGCGGTTCGCCAAGGGCAGAGAGGTGGAAGAACGAATCGCCCGTGAGAACCTGCGGCCGTGCGAGCAACCAGTTGTAGAGCTCGATCTGCTGGGCTTGGGTGGGATGCAATTCGTGCCAGGTGTCGATGCCACGACCAGAAGGACGGAAACGGGTGAGACGAAGTTCGGCGCCGTATTCGGCGGCGAGTGCCTCGTACGCGTCGACCTGTTCAACGTTCTCGCGGGTCATGACCACTGACAACTTGAATTGACCGAAGTCCGCGTCGCGCAAGTGGTTCATTGCGGTGCGCACACGGGCGTAGGTGCCTTCGCCGCGCACAGCGTCGTTCGTGATTTCGTCAACGCCGTCGAGTGAGATCTGGATGTCGACGTAATCCATCGAGGCGAGACGCTTGGCGGTCTCGGCGGTGATGCGACCACCGTTGGTCGAGAACTTCACGCCAACGCCTTTTTCGACGCAGTATTCGACGATCTCAAAGAAGTCCGGGCGCAGCATGGGTTCGCCGCCGCCGATGTTCACATAGAACACCTGCATCTCGGCCAGTTGGTCGACAACAGCCTTCATCTGTTCGGTCGACAACTCGTTCGGGTCGCGTCGGCCTGAGGACGACAGACAATGCACGCAAGCAAGGTCGCAGGCGTAGGTCCATTCCCATGTGAGACAGATGGGGGAGTTGAGTCCCTCGGCGAGTTGATCAGTGAGAGCGGTCATGTTGTGTCTTCCTACGCGGCGTTTTCAAGAACAAGAAAGTCGCCAGCGGCGAGTGAGGTGAGTGCTTTTTCAAATGACGGCCAGCGCTTGGCGTCGATACCAGCAGCATCAAATGCGGCGCGCGCCGACGGTTGGTTGTTCAGCGACTCAACCAGCGTCACGAGATCTGGTGAGCGCAAGAAGGTGAGTCGACGATTGCCATAGTGATAGACGAGCGCGCCGAAGGGCTCGGGCCGCAACGCGACCCGCTCGTGGAGCCGCCAAGGGCGGTCGGCATCGAAGGCAACGGCGGTCATGAAGAGTGAATGCCCGAAGGCATTCGGGCGGGTCTTAGTAGACGCCGCACATGCCGTCGATGGAGATCTCCTCGACGAGCAGTTCTTCTTCGATGGCCTCGTCGGTGTCGACGACGTCGGTTTCTGTGATTTCGAGCGTCTGCTCCATGGTCCCCTCCGGGTGAAATGACTGTGGCAGAGCCTA
>JBAXGZ010000146.1:0-3572 GCA_037139155.1 Actinomycetes bacterium
CGGAAACGGCGCTGCAACCTGAGCCTCGACCGACTTCACAAGATCGGTCCCGGCTTTTTGCTCGCCAACCTCGAGTACCCGATTGTTGAATCCGGTATCGACTGCACCGGGTGCAACTGCATTGACACGAACCGGAGCAAGTTCACGTGACCAGACTTCGGTCAACGCGACGATGGCCGCCTTGGAAGCGACGTAGGAAGACACCCGCTCCGGATTGCCCGCTCCCCCGATACCAGCGCCAGAAAGATTGATGATCGACGCTTGGGGGGCGGAGGCCAGAAGCGGAGCGAACACCGAGGTCATGGTAGCCGTGCCCACAACGTTGGTTCGCAACCCCACTTCCCATTCAGAAAGGTCGATATCGGAGATGGGACCGATCGCCCCAAGTGACCCCGCGTTGTTTACGAGACCTCCGACGACACCGAATCTCTCGGCGACCGCGGCCGAAAACCTCCGCGCTCCTTCGGAGTCGGCGACATCGAGCGCCTGCCACATGACGTCGTCCGCTCCTGCGTCGATTGCAAGCGCCGCGGTCTGCTCCAACGACTCAGCAGTCCGTCCGCAAAGCGCGACTCGACCACCACCTTGCGCAAGCGCAACAGCGAGAGCACGTCCCAGACCCGATCCGGCACCGCTCACGACGACTGCGGCCGGAACGCCGCTCGCTGACGTCACTGGTCCATGGACTCCCACTTCGGAGTGTTCGGATCGAGTGCAGGGTGGGTGACGAGGAGATGCCACACCAACGCCTGGAAACCCTCGGTGATCGGGGTGGTCCATGCATCGACAATGGTCGGCACGAGCACGCAGGCATCGGCGCAGCGCGCCAGTTCGCCGCCGTCACGACCAACGACACCGACGATTGTTGCACCGCGATCGCGGGCAAGGTGCATTGCATTCACAAGATTGGCGCTGACATTGCGCTCGGCATCGCCACCGCCGACCGAGAAGACGAACAGACAATCACCGGCACGGATCGAAGAGACCTCCAACCACTTGGAATAGGCGGTGTCCCATCCGTCGTCGTTGACCCGAGCGGTGAGTTCACTCACATTGTCCGACACCGAGTAGCACTCGATACCAGCAAGTTTGCGGAAGTCACACGCAGCATGCGACGCATGGCCCGCTCCGCCACCAGAACCGCACAGGAAGAGCCGACCCGATCCTGCCTTCGTGGCCGCGAGAACTTCGGCAACGGCGTCGATCGCCGATGAATCGAGTGCAGCGATCGCTCGCGTGCAAGCGTCAAGAAATTCCTCAGTGAAAGACATCGTGACCTCAGTGTGGTTCAGGGGTTATCAAGTTCAGAGATTTTGACGAGCGATGAGGAACAGACGACGCAGAGCCGAAGTAGCAGCATCAACCTCGGTCAGGACGAATCGCCATCGGATCCGATCGTGCGAGACACAATGTAACGGGGTCGGCGCTTCACCTCGTCGTAGATTCGGCCGATGTACTGACCGGCGATGCCGAGACAGACCAGTTGCATCCCACCGAGAAGCAGCACGATGACGACGATCGTCGTATTACCCAGTGGGAATCCCACCCCAAGAATCTTGGCCATGCCATAAGCGAAGGCGACGAGAATCGCCACCACTGCCGCCGCAAGCCCGAGAATCGTGCTGAGGTTCAGCAGCGCGCTTGAGAAACCGACGAGCCCATTGAAGCCGATCCGAAGTGAACCGAGGAACCGGTTGTAGTTGCCCTTGCCGGCGAATCGCTCGGGCCGGTCGAACTCGATCGCCACCTGGTTGAAGCCAACAAGGGCCACAAGCCCGCGAAGGAAACCGTGGGTCTCGGGAAACTGCTTGAGATGGTCAACGACCACTCGGTCGAGCAGTCGGAAATCTCCCGTATTTCGAGGGATCGGCACTTCGCCAAATCGGTCGATCACGCGGTAGCCAACATTGGCGACGATGCGCTTGATAAGCGTTTCGCCTTTGCGCGTGCGTCGTTGGGCGTAGACGACCTCGAAACCCTCGCGCCATTTCGCGACCATCTCGATAATCAGCTCGGGGGGATCTTGCAGATCGACATCCATGACGACGACAGCCTGGCCACGCGCGACATCAATGCCGGCAAGGGTCGCTGTGGGCTGACCAAAACGACGGGAGAACACAATCGCGCGAACCCGTGAATCGACTGCGGCGGCTTCGGCGATTACTCGTTCGGTTCCGTCGGGACTGGGATCGACTGAGAAGATGATTTCAAACGACGACACACAGGACTCGAGAATCGGCACGATTCGCGAGAGGTACTCGGGGATGTTCCCCTCTTCTTTATAGACAGGAACGACGACCGAAAGTTCGACGTCGCCGACAGGGGCTTCGGGCATCAGATTCGGTAGCCCGCAGCAGCACCGTCATCGAAGAACATCTTGACTGTCTCAAGAGAGAACTGATCGAGATCCTTGCCCAGCGACGGGAGCTTCTTGAGAAGATCGTGAGTGACGGTGATGACGTCGCAGCCGATCTGGTCGGCTTGAACGATATTGAGAAGTTCTCGAGGGCTCGCCCAAATGAGCCGTGCCTCGGGAAGGGGTCGGAGAACGTCAAGTGCCTCAGTCATGATCGGGATCGGGTCCTGACCGGCATCGGCGATACGACCAGCAAACACCGAAACGAACGCAGGGACATCGGCAGACAAAGCGCCAGCCACGACCTCGACCTGACGCACGGTAAAGAGCGCAGTCACATTCACCTGCACCCCAGAACCCGCGAGCCGCTCGACCAATACTGCAGTGGATTCACCTTTGGTGTTGGTCACCGGGATCTTCACAAAGACACCCTCGCCCCACGACGCGATCTTCCGCGCTTGTGTTTCCATCTCGTCGATATCGTCGGTGAACACCTCAAGCGACAAGGGGAGCCCTCCAACGACCTCGATGACCTGCTTCGAGAATGCCTCGTAATCCTGAATGCCGGCTTGGTTCATGAGCGTGGGGTTCGTGGTGAAGCCCTTGATGGACGAATCGGCGGCGAGGGTCTTGATCCCCTCGATATCGGCGCCATCAGCGAAGATCGCAACCTTTGAAATGAGAGAACTTGAGCCCGCCATCGTGAACCTTTCCAACGTTCAACCAGAGTTGGTTTACCGATAAACATGACTGTAGTAAGAAACATCTGAAGCCATGAGCCATACTCCACGTCACACGCCTAGGTTGCTCCGGCGAATCACGACCCGAACACCTCCAGCGGCGGCGGCAGGAGAGGACCCTTATAGATGAACGCAACAGGGTCTCCCCCTCAGGATTCCTCACCCGTCCTGGTGGATGAGTCACAAGCCTTCGCGCGTCGAGTTCTCGCGATGGTCAGTCAACGAACGTTCGTTGTCGTCGCCGTCACGGCGATTTGGTTTCTTGCCGCTGCAGTCGCCATCTCGGCGGTAACCGGAGCCGGTCCCCTGTTTTGGAACGATTCCATCAACCACCTCTGGACCGTCTCAGCCGTTGATAGCAACGGTTTAATCCCTTCGGCCACGATTTCGGGAACCAAGACCGGTCAGTTCTACCCGCTACTCGCGTTTTACGGAGGAACGCTCTATTGGGCCACGAATCTTGTCGGTCGGATCAC
>JBAXGZ010000147.1:0-3555 GCA_037139155.1 Actinomycetes bacterium
AGAAGCAGCGTGTCGATCGCCTGTTCTAACGTTTGGCGCCGTGGCGTTTCGTCGCGTTGCACATAGCGATAGAGATCATTCGTGAATTCCATGAATGCCGCAACTGCGGTGTTGTAGGCCCAACGCTCGTAGTCGTCGGTCACCTTGGCAATGAGCCGATTCGCGCGGCGCTCTACTTCGAGATCGATTTCGGTGGCGTCGCGATCGACAACAGCCGTGCCCGTTTCACCTAATGCGAGGCGCCACACTCGATGAAGGAACCTCGAGCAACCCTCGATTCCAACGCCTTCCCAATCGATGTCGTCCTGTGGAGGTCCAACAAAGAGATGGGCAAGGCGAAGTGCGTCGGCGCCATCAGTGTCAAGAATTTCCTCGGGTGCAACGAGATTTCCCTTCGACTTCGACATCTTGTCGCCACCTAGCCGGATCATCCCCTGCGTAAACAAACGCGTGAACGGCTCTCTGAGATTCGCAGGAGCGACACCGAGATCGGAGAGTGCCTTGGTGAAAAAACGCGCGTACATAAGGTGGAGAATTGCGTGCTCGACTCCACCGATGTACTGATCGACAGGCATCCAAGATTCAACCGCTTCAGTCGAGAAAGGCTGATCGGTGTTCCATGGATCGCAGAAACGGAGGTAGTACCAAGAGGAGTCCACGAAGGTGTCCATCGTGTCGGTTTCGCGATGAGCGGGACCGCCGCATGAAGGACAAACCGTTTCAAAGAAGCCATCGTGCAAACGAAGGGGTGACTCACCCGTCGGCAAGAACTCCACATCATCGGGAGCAAGCACTGGCAGATCGGCCTCGGGCACTGGAACCATTCCGCAGTCATCGCAATTGATCACCGGAATGGGACAACCCCAGAATCGCTGTCGGCTCACGAGCCAGTCGCGCAAACGGAAGTTCACTGTGCCGGTACCGAGCCCCTCAGACTCAAGGAACGCAATCGCTGCAGCAATCGCCTCGTGCTTCCCCATCCCGTTGAGGAAACCACTGTTGATGTGAACCCCGTCGCCAGTGAATGCCTCGCCATCGAATCCTTCCGGAGGTTCGATTGTCCGAACGATTGGCAGACCGTGGGCGACAGCGAAGTCCCAATCGCGCTGATCCTCGGCAGGCACGGCCATGATCGCGCCAGTGCCATATCCGATGAGAACGTAGTCAGCCAGATAGAGCGGAACTGGAGTTCCCGTGAACGGGTTGCGCACGTAGGCACCGGTAAAGACTCCGCGTTTGTCGAGAGATCCCTCCGACGACATCCGTTCAACGTCACTCGACTTGCGGGCGCTCGCCACGAACGCTGCGACCTCGACGCGACGATCCTCGTCGGTCACCAGGTCGACGAGTGGATGCTCAGGGGCCATGACGGCATAGGTCATGCCGAAACTCGTATCGGGACGGGTCGTAAAGACAGTCACGGCTAGTCCATCGGTTCGCTCCCTGCCATCGGCATCGCAGACAGGCATTGAGAATTCGGCGCCCTCGGATCGCCCGATCCAATTTCGCTGCATGGTCTTGACTCGATCCGGCCAATCGAGGGCATCGAGATCGTCAAGCAGTTGTTGCGCATAGTCGGTGATTTTGAAAAACCATTGCTCAAGATCCCGTTTCTCAACGATGTCTCCCGAGCGGTCGCAGGTTCCGTCGGCGCTTACTTGTTCGTTCGCCAGCACCGTCTGACATCCTGGACACCAGTTGACCGGAGCGTTCCGTCGGTAAGCCAAGCCCGACTCGAGGAACTTGAGAAAGATCCACTGTGTCCACTTCTGGTACTCCGCCGAATGGCTCGTGACCTCTCGTCGCCAGTCATACACAGCGCCGATCCTGAGAATGGAACTCCTGAGCATCTCGATACGTTCATCGGTGAACTCTCGAGGGTGGCGTCCGGTCTTGATAGCGGCGTTCTCCGCGGGGAGACCAAAACTGTCAAAGCCCATCGGCGAAAGGACCGCGTAGCCGTTCATCGTTCGATAACGAACGATGAGATCACCAAATGTGTAGTTGCGGACATGACCCATATGCGCCGCACCACTCGGATACGGATACATGCACAGGGTGTACCAATGTGGCCGCGGATCATTGTTTTCGACGTTGTAGAGACCGTCGGAGGCCCAGCGATCCTGCCACTTCGCTTCGACGATAGGAGGTTGGTAGCCGTCAGCCATGGAGGCGGATGGTAGGCGACGAATGGTCTCACTCCTTCGATGTGGAACAGGAACTGCGTTCCCACGCGATGACTCTGCGCACTCAGTTTCGATTTTGCTGCCTCCGTGGCTCCCGGTACAGTCGGGAGTCCTTTCGGGGCTATAGCTCAGTTGGTAGAGCGCTTCCATGGCATGGAAGAGGTCAGGGGTTCAATTCCCCTTAGCTCCACAATTCCCCGTGTCTGCATCGTCGTAGCTCATGCGCGAGTCCCCCCGAAACGAAGAGGAGACGTGCACGAGTTGCGTACCGGTGGCGGATAGAAATTTACGCAGCTCGCAAAAGCGACTTACGCAGGCCTGATATGCCAAGAACCGCCATCAGGAACTTGTCCGCCATCCGGTATACCCAGTGACTCACGAGCCTCATTGAGTGGACGATCCAACGCCGACATCCAGTCCCAGTTGGCATCGTAAATATCGGTCGTCGTCTGTGAACCTCGCACCGCAGCCGTGGCCATGACCACAGGATCAAGATGTGAGTGACCTTCCGGGAAAACTCCGACCCTGATGCCTTGATGCCATTGGAGCAGCACCACAGAAAGCCATTCCATTCCGGTTGATGCATTACCCGCGTTAAACACAGCGGTATACGCCTCCCCTTGGGCTGAGGTGTCGTAGCCGGCCAGCACATGGTGGATGTCGTGCGACGCGAGGAACTCAATCGGGAGCGGCACACCTGGAGTGCCCGGAATGTCGAAGGATGCGTCGTCATAGAAGCGTCTCATCTCTGCACCCAGAGATCCCGGAGATGCCTCGGCGACCAAACGATGAAAACGCTCTATATCGTCAGGTCGGGTAAGGCCGGCGAGGTCATGTCGTTCCATTTGCTGACCGACAATCTCGGAATCGACATCGATGCGATTGGAGAGGAATCGACGAAAAAGATCAGCCTTGGCGCTCGCTGCCGTTGCGTTTGCTACGGCGACAATCTCGTCGATCAGGCTTTCGTCGCATCCCAGCGATTGAGCGATCCGTCGCGCGGCCAACAAGCCTTCGAGGTCTGGATTCTCGGCGAACATCGCAACGAGGAGCCCGGCGTTGACGGCAGCATTTCGCGACTCGTCGTCAACAAGGAGGGCATCAATCATCGCAATTGTCTCGTCGAAACTCTCCATTGGGAGTGTCGGACCTAGAAGATCCGAAAAATCGGGAGGCTCGTGGAAACCGTGGCAACCGGAGCAGCCCAGTAAATTTGAGAACATCACCACCAACTCGGCGTAATCACCGTCGAATGGGCGAGTCTCGAGGGCGGTGGCTACCAATCGCATGACGGCCACCTGCGCGCGTCGAGAATCATTGCTACCGAAGACAACGAGCGCCATGGGATTCCTTCCCTCAGAGGATTTGA
>JBAXGZ010000148.1:0-3510 GCA_037139155.1 Actinomycetes bacterium
GAATTCGTCAAGAACCGATCCGGAGCACACTGATGAGCGAAGCTACGTCTGAACCACTGCACGGCGCCCAAGCGCCCAGCGAAGTAAACTTCATCAGTGAGCCCCGATGCCGCGGCTCGATCACGTCTCCACTGGTGGCTGTCATGAACCCCGGGAGCAATCGAAAGTAGGTCCGGTCGACCTCCTTGTTGGCCACGGCGACCGTTGCGTGATCGCTAGCTTCATCTGAGGCTCGTGGACTCCTTGGAAGCCGATTCCATGGGTCTCAAAGGCAGGGCTGCACACCAACCACGAACCAGCCAGCATCCGTTTCCCTGAGGTCAACCTCTGCAACCACCCTGCCGTTGCTGCTATAGACACCAACGAATCGGTCACCGGACTGTACGACGTTTCCCAGGACGTCACTCGGAAGTTCGACGCCAGCAGCTGCCGAGAACGAGAGAAACACCGAAAGCGCATCAGCAGGAGTCGATCCGCCCTGAACCCCAGACGGGAGATCCACGCCGATTCCTCCTCGAGTTGCATTCGGGCATATCAACACTGCGCCCACCGTCGTGGTCGTCACAGCAGCCCCGTGGTTGCTCGATGTCGAGCATCCAGCAAGAACTGCAACAACGACCAGCAGCGTCGCTCCCACGAATCTGAGGCGATCGTGCAACTGGCTGGGTCGTGAGCGGTTGAACATGGTTCACGCCTTCCTAAGCGACGAAAATCAATACGGCCACACCCAGCTTGCGTGCAGACAACCCCGCGTTGCTAAGAATCTCACTCAGGCCTTGGGCGACCAATCTCCCGGGCTCAGCGATAGAGCGTCACGCCTCGATCGATCAGCGACAATCCAAGATCGCTGTACAAGGCGTGCATGTTGCTGTTCAAGTAACCATGGACAACGCCCATTAAGCTCACGGTCCCGTTGGAATAGCGGCCGAACGAAGGTCCGCCACTATCACCTCCAATGGTCCCTGTGTAGTCCAACTCACGCGTGTAGTAGATGCCGCTGATCGCGGTACCCCATTTCCAGACAAGGGTGCCGCAACCGGTGCCGCTGGTAGCCCCGGTCGCGCACACGTAATCCCCAAGATTGTCGAAATTCCCTCGATCAGACTGAGTTGAGATCGGCTTGGCCGACCAGCCGTCAGCAATCAAATTTGAAGCTGCCGCGACCGGGTACGTCCCGAGATACCACAAGCCGGAATCAGAAGCTCCGGTCGCTGAACCAGAGGCCCAGTTGAATGGCCCATCGAAGGCACTCTGCGCGGGGGTTACTACGTTGCAGTGACCTGCAGTGAGCCAGTACCAGAACGTGATGCCCATGTAGATCGTGTACACAGTGGAATTCACACTGCAGTAGCGACTGGGATAGTGGGTTGCCACGCCTTCCAGCCACCTGGCGTGGACGTCGCTACCGTCGTCAGGTCCATCACCTCGTAAGTAAGCGTCCCGAAACCGCTCAGTTCGGGATGGGCGCCAAGGATCGAAGCGAGTTCCCGTTCGACGATCTGCTGCGTCGATGCTCGAGAATCTTCCGACGTCAGAGCCACGCGAATCCCATCGACACCAGCTGCGATGCCGGCAACCCCCGCACCCCTTTTCGTCGCGTCTTCAGCTCGCGAACCCCCAGGACCGATTTCGGCCAATCTGGTCACGAGCACCATCCGGTCACGTTCTAGCCCTGGGATGGAACTCTCCATCACACGCTCAAGCCGCTCGTCGACAGTCGGATTCATTGACAGAGGATTGCCGACAGGAACGTGCGCGACAGAAGTTGGCGGCGATGCCGACACCGATGATCTGGGAGATTGAGTGGCAAGCGCAACTCCCGAGACAAGGAGTGTCGCCACCCCGAACACTGCAAAACCGAAAATTCGCCTTCGAATCAACATATTCCGCCCTTTTGAGCCGTGGAATACAGCTGCAGGGAGAGCGTAGGCCCTCGTCACACTTGGTGTGGAAGTCTCTTTGACCACTTGTCTCACATAGCTATCGTGCCTCCTTAACATACCGCCAAGCTATGTGTGCCGCATTTGGTTAATCGCACGGCAGAATTCACCTACGACGCCGGGGCACGCGTCTACGAACTCCGCACAACCGAGGCCACCACGTACGTGATGCAGACCTACAGCGCGCAGATCGATCCGACCCTCACAGAAGCGCAGCTCACCGATCTGGGTTCACGTCTCAAACTTCCCGAGGGCTGAACCTACAGTTCTCGGATCCTCGATACTTCATTGACGGTCCAGACCGTCACCACTGCAGTCCACGTACTGCAGGACTATCTCGGCAACAGTTGTTCCGAATTCGTCAAGAACCGATCCGGAGCACACTGATGAGCGAAGCTACGTCTGAACCACTGCACGGCGCCCGAGCGCTCACCACTTCGGCGAAGCAGCGCAAAAGCAAGGAGATCGCGCCAGGCGTGCATTTCCTCGCCGGGTTCGGCAACACCACGTTCCTCGTGGGGTCCGAAGGCGTCGCGGTGGTCGATCCCGGCCTTCTCACCAGTGGCCCGCGCGTCGTGCGTGAACTACGGGCCATCACGGATCTGCCGGTTCGCTACGTGATCTACACGCACGGTCATTACGACCACGCGTTCGGCACGCCGTCGATTCTGGCCGACGCGCGCGAACGCGGTCTCGCCGCCCCCGACATCGTGGGTCATGTCAACGTAGCCAAGCGGTTCGAGCGCTATCAGAAGACCTCCGGTCATATCGCCAAGACCTTCGACTTCCAGTTCTCCATCTGGAAAGGCGACGGTGGTGATGTTGTTCGTCATGCCGAATACCATCCGCCCACCATCGAGTTCACCGACTCCATCACGCTCGATGAACTCGGAGGCCTTGCACTCGAATGCCATCACGGTCTCGGCGAGACCGACGATCACATCTGGGTGTGGGCACCGGAGTCGCGCACCATCGTGGGCGGCGACTTCATTGTGTCCTCACTACCGAATGCCGGCACTCCGTTCCGAGTGCAGCGCTACGTACTCGAATGGGCTCAGGCCCTCGAGGCGATGGCGGCGGTCGAGCCACAGTTCGTCATCAGTGGCCACGGTGGTGTGTACACCGAGAAGGCCGCCGAAATGCTGGACATCACCGCCCGTGCCTTGCGTTGGATCGACACCGAAGTTGTGCGGCGCATCAACGATGGTCAGTGGCAGGAACAGATCCTCAACGAGGTCGATCTGCCCCCCGAGTTCGATGAGAGCGAGTACCTGCAGCCGCTCTATGGCTGCGTCCAGTTCGCCGTGCGCGATGTGTTGCGCCGCTACATGGGTTGGTACGACGGCAATCCGTCGATGGTGTTTCCCTCCACCCGTGCCCAGATCGCTACAGAGGTGGTCGAGCTCATCGGCGGAGTCGACGCGCTGTTGGCCCGGGCTGATGCACTTGCCACCGGCGATGCCGCCGATCAGCAACTTGCTCTGCATCTCGTGGACTTCGTGATCTTCAACGAAGGCGAGGGTTTGGCCGAAGCGCATCGCCGCAAGGCCGAACTACTCGAGTTGCGTGC
>JBAXGZ010000149.1:0-3451 GCA_037139155.1 Actinomycetes bacterium
GTACCCGTAAGTGATTGACCCGGCAGGTAGGGATTGATGCTTCCCGCATCGGCGAGGATCTCGGTGTCGCGCAAACCACCCACGCTTGATCCGGTCGGATCGTAGGAGTTGAACGACATGTAGCGCGCGTAGGCGAACTCACCGGTGATCGCGATGACATCGCCCACTGCGAAATTCGTCGGCATCGCCCAGTAGGTGGAATTGGTATCGGGATAGGCGACGTTCGCGTCTTGCTGATTCACAATGATCGGGAATGCACAACCGGGCGTAATGATCGCGGGATCGACCTGTGCCGAGGCTGTGGGAATCGCAAAAAGCGCCAGCACTGCAACCGATAGACACGCGAGCAGTCCAATTTTCATGACAATGGTTCTCCGGTGAGCGAGGAGTGGAGAAGACGGGCAACTGTTTCAATCATGGCTTCACGGCTGGTGCCGCGCTTTTCAAAACCCTCTCGATAATTGGGAAGACGATCGAGGGCGGCCAACATGGCGCCGGCAGTGGCTTCGGCATCGAGTGCAGTGTTCAGCCGGCCCGCGTCCTGCGCGCCGCGCACCTTTGCCACCATCGCCGTCATGAACGGTGCGTTGTATTCACGACGGATCTGACGGAAACGCTCATCGCGCTCATCGGCCCGCAGCAACATCACCCGCAATACCGCACCGTTCTCATCCCAGAAATCGGTGTAGTCCGACACCAAACGGCGGGCGTGGTCGAGACCCGACCCACGGGCATCGGCGATCCATTCGGCGGACATTTGGTCCTGGATTGGCGCGACCTTCTCGATCATCTCAGTTGAAAGCGCGTAGATCGCATCTTCAACATCGGAGAAGTATTGATAGAAGGTCGCCGGCGAGGTACCAACCTCGCGAGCGACATCCATGACCTTTAGATCGAGCGCACCGTTCTCGCGCACCAACGACGCGGTCGCGTCGAGGATGCGCCGCCGCGTTTGCAGCGCACGCTCCCCGATCACTCGACCATCGGTGGCGGTGGTGTCACTCATGGGTGATGACGATCAGGTCCCGTGAACGGGGAATGGCGTCGGCGCAGCCTTGACGAGGTCGTCGACAACCGAGGTGATTTCGGCCGGTTCCCATTTGGCGCCCTTGTCGAACTCGGCGCCAACCTGCCAACCATCGGCAAGGCTGATGAGGCCGCCGGCGCATTCGAAGACCCGACCCGACACGTTGCACTCGGGGCTACCGAGCCACACCACCAGCGGGCTGATGTTCGCCGGGTCCATAGCGTCGAAACCCGATTCGGGCTTGGCCATCATCTCGGCAAATGCTTCTTCGGTCATGCGGCTACGAGCTGAAGGAGCGATCGAGTTGGCGTTCACCCCGATGCGACCAAGTTCGGCCGCGATGTTGATGGTGAAGGTGGCGATGCCCGCCTTGGCCGCTGAGTAGTTGGTCTGGGCAATCGAACCGTGCAGACCCGCGCCCGAGGAAGTTGTGACCACACGACCATCGCGCTGACGACCAGCTTTGGATTCGGCTCGCCAGTAATCAACCGCATGCTTCACCGGACAGAACGTGCCGCGCAGATGCACACGAATCACCGCATCCCATTCGTCAACGCTCATGTTGACGAACATGCGATCGCGAACGATGCCCGCGTTGGTGACGACCGTGTCGAGTCCACCAAACGTATCGATGGCGCTTTGCACCAAACGACCAGCACCGTCCCAGTCGGCGATGTCGTCGCCGTTGGTAATGGCCTCGCCACCACGCTCACGAATGAGTTCAACCACTTCCTGAGCCGGGCTCATGTCGAGTCCCTCCCCTTGCAGCGAGGCACCGACGTCATTCACCACGACCTTGGCCCCTTCTGCAGCAAAGGCCAGCGCGTGCTCGCGACCAAGGCCACGACCCGCACCAGTGATGATGACAACACGTCCGTCACAGATTCCCATTATTCGCTCCTACTTTCGCTGATCGCTGATCCTGTTTCACTTCACTCATCGTTCCCATTCTGTTTCGGCTTCGGCGGCAGCGGGGGCCAGCGCACGTTTGTCGATCTTCGACATTGCTGTAAGCGGAAGTTCACCGAGCAGCACGAGCGCGTCAGGGGCCTTGTAGGACGCCAGTCGTTCGTTGCACCAGGTTCGGAGTTGTTCGAGCGTGGGCGGATTGGCCGCATCAGTCGGCACCACGAAGGCCACACCGATCTCGCCGAGCACTGGCGCCGGCGTTCCCGTGACCGCCACGCGATCGACCAGTTCATGCTGGCCTAGGTGATTCTCAACTTCGATCGGATACACGTTGTAGCCACCGCGGATGTACATCTCGGTACTGCGGCCAGCCAGATGTAGGTCACCGCGTGCGTCGAGGAAGCCGAGATCGCCGGTGAGCAGCCAACCGTCTTCATCGATCGCATCGGCAGTGAGTAGGGGTTCCTGCCAGTAGCCCCGCATAATGGCTCGGCTCCGCAAACACACTGTTCCCACTTCGGTATCGCCCGACTCGGTTGGCTGCACAACCCGGCCACGACCTTCGTCGAGGCGAAGTTCCATCTCGACGCCAGCACCAGGAGTTCCGACGGTGTTGCAGATGACCTCATCGGGATCATCAAGCGAAGTGCCCGTAGAAACACACGCTTCGGTGCTCGTGTATCGCACCACCACCGGAGCATGGAAACGCTCGCGCATGGCATCGACCATCTCTGGCGGAATACGAGCCGCACCCGAGGACACGATGCGCAATGACGAGGTATCGGTCGCAGCGAGATCGGGATGAGCCAGCATCATTTGCCACTGGGCAGGAACGCCCTGACCCACGCTGACTCGTTCTTCTTCGATGAGTTTGAGCGCACCCACTGCTGTCCATGGCGTGGGGCAAATGACGGTCGTGATCACGTACATCAATTCGTCCCACACGCGGGTCATGTACCCAACATGGGCAAACGGAAGTGGAGACAGGCGACGATCGCCCACTGCCGACAACGGTCCGGCCGCTTGCGCCATCGCCCGCAAACACGCGTGATCGAACATCGCGCCTTTGGGTTTGCCTGTGGTTCCTGATGTCCAGACGATGGCCAGCAGATCGGTATCGACAATGGTTGGTCGATCAGTAAATGGTTCGTCATTGTGGGCGTCGCGAAGTTCTTCGACGGTCAGCACACCAATGCCGGGGTCGTTGACCGCGAGGACATCGGTGATGATCACTTTGGGCGAGGACTTGGCGATGATGTGTTCGGTTTCAGCCAAACCGAGTTTCGGGTTCATGCCACTGGCCACGGCACCAAGACGCACAACGCCCTGATAGGCCACGGCGTAGTCGATCGACGACGGCAACGAAATGCCCACAACATCGCCCTGCTGCACACCCATTGAGGCCAACCGAGTCGCCACTCCATCGGCGGCACGAGCCCATTGCGCGAACGTGATTCGTTGACGAGTCTCGGCGTCTCCATTGCCGTCAACGAACGCTTCAACATCGCCGCACTG
>JBAXGZ010000150.1:0-3437 GCA_037139155.1 Actinomycetes bacterium
CCGAAGTCCAGGCGACTGCGCTCCTCGCCTTGGCCAGTGAACTCGAATCGACCGACGATCGTTCGGTGCTGCCGACCATGGTTGGGGTTATTGAACAGTTGCGGGCGCGTGGGGCCGATGCTCGTGCTGCTTTCGCCAAATCGTTTGGCGGTTTCGATGATCGCAAAGTGAAGCGGGCATTTGATCGGCTTGAGCCCCGAAAGAAATCGGGCAAGAACTCGTCACGGAAGAAGAAGCGATGAAGATCCTCGCTACCTACAACATCAAAGGTGGAGTCGGGAAGACCGCTACGGCGGTCAACCTTGCCCACGTCGCTGCCGCGCAGGGCAACCGCGTACTGGTGTGGGATCTCGATCCTCAAGGCGCGGCCACGTTTTATTTTCGGGTGAAGCCCAAGGTGAAAGGCGGAGGCCGAGCGATCGTTCGCGGATCGATTGAGTTGGGTGACGCCATCAAGGCCACTGATTTCGACAACCTCGACCTCGTCCCGGCTGATTTCTCTTATCGCCACCTTGATCTCTGGCTTGATGACGCGAAGAAACCGCTGGTTCGCCTCCGCAGGGCGCTGCGGCAAGTCGCCGACGAGTACGACTATGTCTTCCTCGACTGTCCGCCCAGCATTTCGCTGACTTCTGAGAGTGTGTTTCGCGCTGCCGATGCGCTTCTCGTGCCCACGATTCCAACCACGCTTTCGCTGCGCACCTATGAGCAGCTGGATCGTTTCGTCGAAGAGAATCCGGACATGGTTCGAGAGTTGAAAGTTTTGGGCTTCTTCTCGATGGTCGATCGACATAAGCGATTACAGCGAAGATTCATGAACGAACTGCGAACCGCACATCCCGAAATTCTTGATGCAACGATTCCGAATTCCACCGACATCGAGCGGATGGGAATCCATCGCGAACCGATCGGTTCGTATGGGAAAGGAAGTCGTGCCGCTCGTTCCTACGACACACTGTGGAACGAAATCCAGGCCCGACTCTGAGTTCGGTGTTTGAGTAACGGGATGGCCGACGGAAGATTCGCACCCAGCCCAACCGCAGGGTTGCATCTCGGCAATCTGCGCACCGCGATGATCGCGTGGCTTTCGGCTCGTTCTGCTGGTTCTCGATTTCTCTTTCGCAGCGAGGATCTGGATCAGGTCGCGTGTCGCCGCGAGCACGAGATCTCGGCTCTCAATGATCTGCATGCGCTCGGGCTCGACCACGATGGTCTCGTCATTCGGCAATCAGAACGGACGGAGATCTACCGCTCGGCGATCGGTCGCTTGATCGCTGACGACCTCACCTATCCCTGTTACTGCAGTCGCCGAGAGGTTCTGGCCGAGGTGGCTGCTTCGATTGCTGCACCGCATGGGCCGCGGGCCGCCGGTTCCTACCCAGGTACCTGCAGCACGCTTGACCGTGCGGGACGGACCGAGCGAGAGGCTTCGGGTCGTAGTCCGTCGCTGCGCGTGCGGGCCGAAGGCATAAGCGTTTCCTTCGTCGATGGTCTTGCCGGTTCTTTCGAGGGAAAAGTCGACGATTTCGTGATTCGGCGGGCCGACGGAACTCCGGCTTACAACCTTGCAGTCGTCGTTGACGATGCCGCGCAGGGAGTGGACGAGGTTGTCAGAGGCGATGATTTGCTCGAGACAACTCCGCGCCAGATTCACATTGCACGACTTCTGGAATTGCCCGTTCCCGCCTACCTCCACGTGCCCCTGGTGTTTGGTCCCGACGGTGAGCGACTTGCGAAACGTCATGGATCGGTGACGCTCTCTGATCAGTTGCTCAAGGGCCGAACTCCTGAGGAGGTGCGTTCAGCATTCGCGGTCTCATTGGGAATGGCTGAGCCTGATGAGAGCCCATCACTCTCGCAACTTGTTGAACGGTTCGACTCCCCAACTCTTCCACGCGAAGTGTGGGTCCTTCCGCAGAGCATCACCGGTAGCGTCGAGTCGTGACCATCCTCGTTGACGCAGCGATCTGGCCCTTCGAAGGCCGTCGATGGGCGCATTTAGTGAGCGATACGAATTTTGAGGAACTTCACGACTTCGCCGGACAATTGGGGATTCCGCGACGCGCATTCCAGGGCGATCACTACGACGTTCCCTCGGACTATCGCGAACGGGCGATTGCGCTAGGAGCAGAACCAATAGCTTCGCGAGACCTCGTGAGGCGATTGCGGGCGGCAGGGCTCCGACGAGTGCGGTCGGCCGACGAACTGCACACTTCTGCCTAGCATCAGGCAATGGCCTCCTACACCCTGCTCCACAACCCGAAGTGTTCGACGTCTCGAAAGGTTGATGAAGCACTCGTTGCGGCCGGTGTTGATGTCAGCCGGCGGCGATCTCGTCGGCAATCGCCTTTGCCGCGGCAGGGCTGATTCCCGCTTTTCCGACGAGGAAGCACGTGAGTGGTGCGGCCAGACGCTCTGATGTGTGCGCGGCGACACTGGCGAGGTCAAGCAGCGCATCGATATCGGCCTGGGGGAGTGCGTCGAGGCCGAGTTTGGCTGCGAAAATCGAGATCCATTCGTTGGCATCCATTGATCGATAGTAGGCGGACTCACAGCGCGAGCATTCGTGCCAGAGTCGCTTCCTTGTCGCCTTGCGTTCGTCTGGAGTTCACTTTGTCTTGGAAGATTTGTCGGACAGAAGTTTTCGTCTCTAGGCGGTACAGCCCGAGTGATTTCGAAAAAGGTCCGACGCGCCCTCATCGGGGCCTCCGCAGTTGCCTTTGTCGCGCTTGGAATCGCATTCCTCACTCTTCCACCCGTGGTGGGGGCGGCTGAGACGAACGAGAACATGGTTGTGGTCATTCCCTCAACCACAACGGCGATCCCGGCAAATTCCACCATGACATTCGATGCCAATGGTGGTTCCGGCGTAATGGCCAACTTGGTAGCGAAATCAGGAACGCCAACAACTCTTACCGCGAATTCGTTCACCCGGGCGGGCTACACATTTGCCGGGTGGGCAACGAGTTCAACTGGTCCTGTTGCTTATGCAAACAGCGCTGCCTACACCCCGGCGGGCAATACGACCCTCTTTGCCGTCTGGACTGCGATCGCCTATACGGCGACATTTAATGCCAATGGTGGTAGCGGGACGATGGCGGCGATGTCGTTCACGGTGGCTGGTCGAGCCCTCACTGCTAATGCATTCACTCGCACGGGTTATTCGTTTGCTGGTTGGGCTACGTCCGCGACTGGTGCAGTTGTGTACGCCGATAGCGCCACCATCAATTCGGTTGGCAATGTGACGTTGTTCGCAGTGTGGACTGCGGTGAATTACACCGTGACGTTCAATGCCAATGGTGGTACCGGGACGATGGCGCCGATGGCCTTCACCGTGACTGGTAAAGCGCTTACTTCTAATGCGTTTAGCCGGACCGGTTATACGTTTGCTGGTTGGGCAACGAGTGCCTCTGGTTCAGTGGCCTTTGCCAACTCAG
>JBAXGZ010000151.1:0-3394 GCA_037139155.1 Actinomycetes bacterium
CACTAGGGATCGCGCTCGATCTGAACGGCGATTGCTTTCCAACTTTGACCGCACCTAGATCCTTGACGGCACCTAGCGCTGGCCGTAACTTGCCCAAGGCAAACACACCAAACGTCCCCCCAAGTGGTGGTTCGAGGAGAAGGCAATGATCAAGAAGTTCGGTGCGCTCGTCGCAGCATCTGTTCTCGCCACTGTGGGCATCGGCTTCGTCTCGGTTGGGACCTCACCGGCAACCCCCTTAGAACCGGCCGCTCGCACCACGGTGGAGACCACGAACATCTCGACCGTGATCATCGGCAACGCCACGAAGGGCTCGACCGTCAATGTCGTCTGCGTCGTCGAGGTCATCTCCCCGCCGCCTGGCGTTCCGCCCACGATCGTCAATACAGCGGAACTCAATTTCGATGAGCATGGCAATCCCTCTACCAAGTCGGGACCACTGTCCGAGTATTGGTCAGCGAGCGGCACGTCTTGGGTGTCGGTTGGAAACGCCTCGCCGCTCTTGGGTCGCCAAACCTGCGCCCACACCATGATCAACAATGGCGGCGCGAACTCAACCTCTTGGACCTGCGACTTCATCTCTAACCCAGCTGCACCTAGTGGAGTCGGTTGCGTTTCTGCAGCGGGGAGCGATCGCGGCCCGATCGTGTTGAACTGGGCATTGTCGACTGACGGTCTCGTATCGGAGACTGCGAACTTGGTCTTCACCAGCACGTACCCCGATGTAGTCAAGCCCAGCTTCACCGGCTGAGATCAGCCACACCCCCGGCCATCGGCCACTTGGGTCGACCACTTGTGAGGCTCACGAGCGGTAGACGGCCGGGGTAATGATCGGGGTGCCTAGCAACTGACACCTCATGCGTCGTGAACAATTACCCCGCGAATATTGCGACCTTCAAGAAGATCGTCGACCGCGATATTGATGTCATCGAGCGAATAGCGCCGGGTGATCATCTCGTCCAGCTTGAGGCGACCTGCGCGGTAGAGATCAATCTGGCGAAGGATGTCAGAGGGCGGATTGCACATCCCGAAGAGCGATCCCTTAATTGTCTTTTGCATACCGCCGAGTTCGAGCAGGTGAACGGGAATCCCAATCGGCTCACTCACTGCGGCCATACCGGTAACCACAACCGTTCCCCCTTTACCAATGGCAGCAAACCCATCGGCAACGTCGACATTGGTTGGTGATCCCATAGTCAAGATGGCGGCATCGGCTCCTTGTCCGTCGGTGATTGACCGAACAAAATCAGTCGCCTCGGCCATCGTGGCAAAGCTATGGGTTGCCCCAAGCTTCTGCGCCATCTCTCGCTTGAACTCAACAGGGTCGACGGCAATCACTGTTGCCGCTCCCGATAAGTGCGCGCCCTGAACCGCGCTGGCACCCACGCCGCCTACGCCGACGACAAGCACGTGATCGCCGGGTCGGACACCTGCAGAGTTCATCGAAGAACCCAACCCTGTGCCGACACCGCACCCAAGAAGACAGACCGTGTCTAACGGAACGTCGTTGTCGATTTTCACCAATGAGTTCTCCGAGACCACGGCGTACTTCGAGAAGGTTGAAATCAACAGGAACTGGTGAAGGTCGCTGCCATTGAAATGCATTCGATACGTTCCATCGGGCATAGGCCCCGCTTGAAGGTGAGCCCCCAGTTGACAGAGGTTCATCCGTCCCGACGCGCAGTACCGACACCGTCCACAGCTCGGGATGAACGAGGCCACGACATGATCGCCGGGAGCGAGGGCGCTAACCCCGGGGCCAACCGCCTCGACCACACCGGCTCCTTCATGACCAGCGCAGAACGGCAATGGACCAACGTGATCGCCAGTAAGGAAATGAACATCGCTGTGGCAAAGGCCGCTCGCGACGTAGCGGACGAGTACCTCATGGGCCCGCGGCTCATCGACATCGACGTCGACAACTTCGTAGCGGCCAGGACTCTCAAACAAGACAGCGGCTCGTGATTTCATTGCGACTCCCCCAAGTTGTGTAACAACAAACCCAACCTATCGAACTGCACCAGGTTTCTTCGAGACTCGCCGCGAATCACCTTGCCCAGTTCAACGGATGCTTGACAACACGGGCGAAAACGGGCTCGGCCAGAGTCGGACATGTGTCCAAAGTTCTTGTGCGCGCGTCAGAACTCAGCGCAATCAAACCGCGCCGCAAGACAGTGTGAAACACTTCTGACGTGCAACGACTCCGTTTGCACTCAAAGGAGAACCTCATGTCCGACAGCAGCGAAACCAGCCCCGCAACTGCTCGTCCGATATCCACCGACACCGCTCAGATCGTTCCGCCCCAGGTCAGCAACCTCATCCTCTGGATAGCCGCTGTCTGATTCGCACTCTGGGGGTTGGCGTGGATCGTTCTGATCCCAAACCACTCTTCTCGCCTCGGTTGGATACTTCAAACCGCAGGACCCCTGATCATCGCCGCCGCAATCATCATGTTCACCGAGAGCTTGGTGAAACGGGTCGGTCCCATTGTCGTCTTCTTCGCCGCTGTGGGAGCTATCTGCGCCGGGCTCTCCACCCTCTTTTTCGCAATCGATCCGACCAACCTCGCGCTTGAGGGACATGTCCGGTTCGGATACGGCGGATACGCCGTCGGTGCTCTGTTTGGTGCAATCGCTCTTGCGCTCGTACTCGTCCGCAAGGAACACGAACTCTCCGCGGCCGGACCGCGTGCGTACCCCCCCTGCCCGATCGGATGCCCATGCGCCACCATCATCCATTCGTCATTTGTTTCCATTGCCACCGGTGCGGCCGGACTCCTCATCTGGGGCATTGGCTTTACCTTGCACATCGTGCAACCGCAGGGCACCAGCCTCGGCTGGGTCCTGTCGGCGATCGGTGTCCTTCTGGTTGGCGCAAGCTTTGCTCTTCACACCGACCATCTCTCGCAGCGCTTCGGCCGGGCCGCCACCTTCCTCGGCATCGTGAGCCTGCTCGCTTGGGTGGTCGGCTACTTCCTTGAAGCGATCAACCCAAATGCGTCACCTCTCAGCAGCTGGTACTCCGAACTCTTCGCCTCCTACGCCGTCGGACATCTACTTTCGGCGCTCGCCATCGTGATGATCATTCGCCACAGCGCCCGACTTTCGAAGTAACGACGACGACAGCGAACCATTCCAACGAAGCAGTCGACGTGGCGCCACGAGTCCTTGATTCAACCCAACGTCAGGTCGATGCAATACCGTTTCGTCGTGGACATCGTGAATCGACTGGTCGCATGGGATGGCTGGCGGGGCCGGATCATGGCCACGGTGATGGCTCGTGGCAACGCGGACATGGAGAATGCGGCGATCGAAGTTGTGAACCCGAGCCCTGACGCCAACGTCGTGATGATCGGATGCGGACCGGGTGTCGGTGTCGTCGCAGGTGCTCGTCG
>JBAXGZ010000152.1:0-3369 GCA_037139155.1 Actinomycetes bacterium
CCGCCGCTGGCGATGGATCCGGCGAAACTTCCAGAAGCAATGGGGAAGTTCGCCGACGACGTGATCTCGAAGTTCTGAGTCGCTACCTAGCGATTGGCGAATTCGAGAGCGATCTCGATCGCGCAATCGATCGGATCAGTCATCGACCGAAGCTCGCCGAAACGCTCGACCATTGAGACGACGGTGAATCCGGCGGGAAGTTCTGGCAGTGGCTCGATGACTTCACCAACGATGGCGAGACACGGAACATCGAATTCGACACAAAGTGCCGCGACTCCGCCGACAACTTTCCCGTCGAAGGATTCATCATCGAGAAAACCTTCGCCAGTGATGACGAGATCGGCACCTTCGATCATTTGATCGAGATCAACCTCGTCGGCGATGAATTGAAAACCGCTCACGAGGTTCGCCCCGATCGTGAGTAATCCGCCCGCGAGTCCGCCAGCCGCACCTGAGCCTTCGATACTGGTGACATCAACGCCGGTCTCCATTTTGTAGACCTGCGCCAATCGTTCAAGACGCCGCCGCAGGAGCGCGACCTGCGATGGTGTTGCGCCCTTCTGCGGCGCGAAAACCTCGGCAGCATCGATGAACGTCGTGCGTACATCGCATGCCACCAGAAGATCGATACCTCGAAACCGTTGCGTGGGATGCATGGCCTTCAGCGCGCCGAGCCCCCCGTCGGTTGTGGCCGAGCCGCCAACGCCGACCACGATCCGTCGCGCCCCGGCGTCCGCCGCACTCGTAAGCAACTCACCCACTCCGCGTGTCGTTGCTTCGATGGCATCGTTCTCCTCGGGGCCACCCGCGAGTGTCAGTCCGGCGGCTGATGCCATCTCAACCACTGCTGTGCCCTTCAAAAGTCGCCAGCCCGCATCGACAGGGTCACCCAACGGCCCTGTCACCGTCGTCGTTCGATTCGCTCCTCCGAGGACCTCCAGGAATCCCTCACCCCCGTCGGCCATCGGACACGCAACGACTTCGTGTCCGCTCGCAATGAGCGCCGAGGAAATGGACTGGGCGAGGGCGGATGCGCTGGCCGTGCCTTTGAACTTGTCGGGGGCTACGACTACTCGCATGCACCAAGTGAAGCAGGGTCGAGGTGCAGGGAGAGGGTCGCGAACTACCCGTCGGCGAATTCCGCGCTCAACTCAGGTCGAGACCAGCCATTACGAGGACAGTTGCTCCCACAAGATCGATCGGTGGCGGTTCAGGCATCTGCATCACCTGATCGGCATTGAGCCCGAGCGCTTTCGCCACCGCCTGCGCGTCGGCCTCAGAACCGGGTGCGTAGTAGACGGTCGTTTTTTCCCGAGCCTTGGGCGAATCTCCAACTGTGACCTGCGTGTAGCCGACCGTTTGGAGGCGTTCGCGGGTCTTGGTCGCCAGCCCCTGCACGTTGGTCGCGTTGACCGCCTTGACCTTCACACTGGCGGGCGGATTGCTCACCAGTGTCGTTGACGAAGTGACGACGACTGTCGTCTTCGACGGACTTTCAGAGGCTTGCGAAATCTCTGATGAACCGGACCCGAATCCCTTGGTGAGGATGATCATGCCCACTATGACCGCAACGACCACGATGATGACCCCAGTCCGCGTACCTCGACCTTCATCATGGTCATCGGGTGCCGGGGTATCGGTCGTCATGAGAAAGATGGGTCAGGACCCGGGGGGTTCGCTGGCCTGTTGTTGTGCGGTCTCTTGCCGAGCCCGACGTCGTCGATCACGCAGGCGCCGCAAGCGCCGAACACCCAAGGGGTCATAGTCGTAGGCCTCGGGGCTCTCAAGCAATTGACCGAGGATCTCGTAATAGCGGCTGGCCGACAATTCGAAACGCTCTTGGATGAGTGTTTCCTTGGGGCCGGTCTCGTGCCACCAACTGCGCTCGAAATCGAGAATTGCCCGGTCGCGTTCTGTGAGTTCCATCGGCGCTGATGTTCGTCGGCGAATGGCTCCAACGCAAGGACCCTCCGCAGAAACGTCTCGTGAGGACCACGTCACGCGTCTGACCGGGCGTTTCACACCAACCGGTAGGGTCGCGCCCACGTACAAGGGGGAGCTATGGGACCACTCGAAGGCGTCACAATCATCGAACTCGCTGGGCTGGGGGCACTTCCCTACGGCACACTGAAGTTGGCTGATATGGGAGCCGACATCATCCGAGTTCATCCCCTCTACGAGGTACCCACCGGCGAGAAGCCCGGTGAGCGTCACAGTGAATTCGACCGCGGTCGGCGCTCGATCGCTATCGATTTGAAATCACCCAGCGGCGTTGAGTTGCTCAAGCGGCTCGTCGAGAAGGCGGACGTCTTTTGCGAGGCGTTCCGACCGGGAGTCTGCGAACGACTCGGAATCGGCCCTGACGAACTCATGGCCAGAAATCCGAAGTTGGTCTACGGACGACTCACCGGTTGGGGCCAGGAGGGACCGCTCTCGCATACCGCTGGCCACTCGCTCAATTACGAAGCAATGACCGGTGCCATCGGTTCGATCGGTTCTGAGGGCATGCCGCCGATCCCAATGCTGCAGGTGTTCGGCGATTTCGCCGGAGGCGGTTTGCATCTCGCTTTCGGAGTCGTCTGCGCACTTTTCGAAGCACAGCGCTCGGGGAAGGGCCAGGTGATCGACGCCGCGATGGTCGATGGCGTGATGTCGATTTTCCAGGTGTTCTACGGCATGACTCGCACGGGCTTCCACACCGGACCAGTGGGCACCAACCTGTTCGATGGCGGCGCGCCGTTCTACAACGTTTACGAAACCGCCGACGCGAAGTTCGTTACCGTCGCACCGATCGAGGCGAAGTTCTATGCGCAACTTCTCGAGAAACTCGAAATCGATCCTTCGTCATTGCCCGATCAGAACGACATGAACGGATGGCCCCAGATTCGCGCCAGGTTCGCCGAAGTCTTCCGAACCAAGACCCGCGACGAATGGTCAGCGCTTCTTGAAGGGACCGACGTTTGTTACGCGCCGGTGCTTTCGTTCGCCGAAGCGGAACTGCACCCGCACAATGTGGCGCGCGGGAACTTTGTTCCGGTCGAAAGTTCTGTTCCGCAGTTACTTCCGGCGCCGCGACTTAGCCGGACTCCGGGTGAACTGCGTCCGACCTACGCGTACCCCGGTTGCGATACCGAATCAGTGCTGGCCGAATTTGGTGTGAGCACCGACGAAATCAAGTCGCTCGCGGGTGACAACGTCGTCGCCTGGTGAGAGCCCGAGGAGGGAATCGAACCCTCGACATCCTGTTTACAAGACAGGTGCTCTGCCGACTGAGCTACCCGGGCGGGCACGTGGAGGATAGGCGACGCGCCCGCGTCGCTCCACACCGCTGAGGTTCGCCGACTGCGACGAGCCACCGAGGTGACCCGC
>JBAXGZ010000153.1:0-3366 GCA_037139155.1 Actinomycetes bacterium
GCGTTTGGTGTTCAGGATGTGCGAACCCGTTGATTTATTCGAGGCCGAGTAGCGGGCGCAAGAACTGCCCCGTGTAGCTCTTCTTGGTCGCGGCCACCTGTTCGGGTGTGCCCTCGACGAGCACCATTCCGCCGCCGCTGCCACCCTCGGGACCGAGATCGATCAACCAATCGGCGGTCTTGATGACGTCGAGATTGTGCTCAATAACCAGCACGGTATTTCCCTGATCGACAAGGCGAGAAAGCACCGTCAGTAATTTACGGATGTCTTCGAAGTGAAGGCCGGTGGTCGGTTCATCGAGGATGTACACCGTCCGACCGGTTGAACGCTTCGACAGTTCGCTGGCCAGCTTGACGCGTTGAGCCTCACCACCGGAAAGCGTTGTGGCTGGCTGACCAAGACGTACATACCCAAGACCAACATCGACCAGCGTCTGTAAGTGACGGGCGATTGCGGGCTGATTTGCGAAGAACTCCACGCCCTCCTCGCAGCTCATGCTGAGGATGTCAGAGATGTTGTGATCTTTGAAGGTGATGTCGAGCGTGTCTCGGTTATAGCGAGCGCCCTTGCACACTTCGCACGGCACATAGACATCGGGAAGGAAATGCATTTCGATCTTGATCGTGCCGTCACCCGAACACGCTTCGCAACGACCACCGGCGACGTTGAATGAGAAACGACCCGGCAGATAGCCGCGTACCTTCGACTCGTGAGTCTGTGCGAACAGTTTGCGGATGTGATCAAACACGCCGATATAGGTAGCGGGATTCGAACGGGGCGTGCGACCAATCGGCGACTGATCGATGTTGATGACCTTGTCGACCAGTTCCATTCCGTCGACGCTCTTATGCAGACCAGGCGGAGTCTTCGACCCGTAGACCTTCTGCATGAGAGCGCGATGCAGGATGTCGTTCACCAATGTCGATTTTCCTGAACCAGAGACGCCAGTAACGGCAATAAATGTGTGCAGTGGGAACTCGACATCGACGTTTTTGAGATTGTGCTCGCGAGCGCCACGAACAACGAGTTGGTCGGCTCCTGGTGATCGACGAAGCGCAGGAACGGGAATTGAGCGACGACCCGAAAGGTACTGACCGGTTATGGACTCTTTCGATTTAAGGAGTCCCTTCACTGGACCCGCGTAGACGATATCGCCACCGTGTTCGCCAGCACCCGGACCAATATCGACCACGTAGTCCGCGACTTTGATGGTCTCTTCGTCGTGTTCGACAACAAGCACGGTGTTGCCCAACTCACGGAGACGCATCAGTGTGTCGATGAGGCGTTTGTTATCGCGCTGATGAAGTCCGATTGATGGTTCGTCGAGCACGTAGAGCACGCCAACAAGACCAGACCCAATCTGCGACGCAAGACGAATGCGCTGTGCTTCACCACCAGCAAGAGTCGCAGCAGATCGAGAAAGCGAGAGGTAATCGAGACCCACATCGAGCAAGAAACCCATCCGAGCATTGACTTCCTTCACCACTCGCTCGGCGATCATGCGATCACGCTCAGAAAGTTTGAGCCCGTTGAGCGCCGCAGCCGCATCGCCAATCGACATGCCACAAATTTCAGCGATCGAATGACCATCGATCGTGACCCCGAGACTGAACGGGGCAAGACGTGAACCTTCACAATCGGGGCACGGCACCTCGCGCATGTAGCCCTCGATCTGTTCGCGCTGTGCGTCGCTTTCAGCGTCGGAATGCCGGCGCTGCAGCCACGGAACGAGACCTTCAAACTTTGCGTCGTAGGAGCGCTGGCGCCCGTAACGATTCTTGTAGCGGACCTGCACTCGGCCGGTGGCCCCAGTTCCCTGCAGAAGCAGTTTCTGGTGCTTCTTGGGGAGATCGGAGAACGCGACATCGGGATCGATCTCGTAGACATCGCATACTGATTCGAGAAGACGCCCGAAGTACTGCGTGCGGGCTGTGGCCCACGGAGCCAGCGCCCCCTCCGCCACAGTGAGATCGGGATTGGGAATGACGAGTTCGGCATCAACCTCGAACTTCGTGCCAAGACCATCGCAGTGTTCACAGGCGCCATACGGCGAGTTGAACGAGAAGTTCCGCGGCGCGAGTTCTTCGTAACTCAGTCCGCAGGCCGGACACCCAAGATGCTGAGAGAAGGTGAGAATTTCGTCGTCGAGACCGGAGTCGTCTCCGCCTCCCACGATCTGCACCTCGGCCACACCTTCCGCAATGCGGAGAGCTGTTTCAAGCGAGTCGGTGAGTCGACGATCGATACCCGCCTTCTTCACCAAGCGATCAACCACGATCTGGATCGTGTGCTGTTCGTACCGGGCGAGCTCGACCTTGTCGGTCAGTTCATGAAGTTCGCCATCGATGATTGCTCGGGCAAAGCCCTGAGAGGCCAAGTCGGCCAGCAACGTGTCGTAGGTGCCTTTGCGTCCACGCACAACGGGAGCCAGAACCTGGAACTTGGTGCCGTCGGGAAGTTCGAGAACACGATCGACGATCTGCTGCGGGGTCTGTCGCTTGATAACCGAACCGTCGACCGGACAATGGGGGACGCCGATGCGCGCATAGAGAAGGCGGAGGTAGTCGTAGACCTCGGTAATCGTGCCCACTGTGGAACGTGGATTGCGAGAGGCCGACTTCTGGTCGATCGAAATCGCCGGCGACAAGCCCTCGATGAAATCGACATCCGGTTTGTCCATCTGGCCGAGGAACTGACGGGCATAGGCTGAAAGCGATTCGACATAGCGACGCTGGCCCTCTGCATAAATCGTGTCGAATGCCAGAGAAGATTTCCCCGAACCGGAAAGTCCGGTGAAGACGATCAGTCGGTCTCGGGGGAGTTCCAGAGAAACGTTGCGAAGGTTGTGCTCTCGGGCACCACGAATGACCAGTTGATCCACGGCGGGAGCCTACTGTCGCTCCGAATCAGAACGATGCTCGAAGAGAGGGATCAGCCCACTTCGCGAAGCTCACGACGAAGTTCCTTGATTTCATCTCGAAGCCGTGCCGCGTATTCGAAGCGAAGATCGGTGGCCGCTTCTTTCATCTCCTCTTCGAGTGTCAGCACAAGTCGACCAAGTTCGTCAGCCGGCAGTTCGGCCAGATCGGAACGAACCTTGTCGCGAGCAGTGGAGCGGCGATCTTTGCCGGGAACGGGCGCTCCCGAGCTTCCACGAAGCGAGGCGAGGATGTCGGTCACGGCCTTGCGGATGGTCTGAGGATCGATCCCGTGCTCTTCGTTGTAGGCCTCTTGCACACCGCGACGACGATTCGTTTCGGAAATCGCGCGCTGCATGGAATCGGTGATTTTGTCGGCGTACATGATGACTTGGCCCTCGACGTTTCGGGCCGCTCGGCCGATCGTCTGGACCAGTGCAGTTTCGGA
>JBAXGZ010000154.1:0-3323 GCA_037139155.1 Actinomycetes bacterium
CGTCAGTCCAGGCCGTACGCAACTGACGAGCGGGCTTGCCCGTCATGGCTTTCGAACGAACGGTGTCGCGCGACGTTGCCGCAAGCATGTTTTCGAGCGCCACGGGGTTGGTGTCGGCTTCGGTCACGGTGAGCCACATCGAGCCGGTCCAGACCCCTTGTGCTCCGAGCGCAATCGCTGCGGCCATCTGTCGACCAGTACCGATGCCGCCAGCGGCAAGCACCGGAACATCAGGACCCACGGCATCGACAACTTCGGGGACGAGCACCATCGTCGAAATCTCGCCGCAATGACCGCCGGCCTCAGTGCCCTGAGCCACGATCACGTCGACACCAATTGCCACCTGCCGCTCGGCATGCACCTTCGAGCCAGCTAATCCCCCAACGAGGATTCCTGCTTCATGGGCTCGTTCGATGACATAGAGCGGAGGCGGACCGAGCGCGTTGACAATCATCTTCACGTTCGGGTGCTGCAGGCAGACCTCGATCTGGCTCGGGCCCATCTCGTCCACTCCGAGACCAGCGGCCGCCACCGGTCCGACGGCCAGATCAGCGGGAAGTTCGGGGACGTCGTAGCGAGAAAGGAGTTCATCAACGAAGTCGCGATGCTGCGCGGGGATCATGGCGTCGAGCGAATCAAACGACGCCTCGTCACCACCGCCTTTGCCGATGTAGTTGACCGGCATGGCGAAATCGACGCCGTAAGGCCGACCATTCACGTGTTCGTCGATCCAGTTGAGTTCGATCTCGAGTTGTTCGGGGCCGAAGGCGAGAGCTCCGAGGACTCCGAATCCGCCGGCATTGGTTACCGCCGCCACGACGTCGCGGCAATGGGAAAAGGCGAAGATCGGAAACTCAATTCCGAGTTGTCGGGTGATTGGTGTGCTCATGGTTCCCTCCGGCGATTGGGACTCGATGCATACATGCGACATAAGATCAGCACTTGCAAAAGCAATGTAGCACGAGGATTCCTTCGGCACCTGTGCCGACTGACACCTGCGTGTGACCGAAGGCCTAGATTGCAGGGGCTGCGCCGATAGGCCAGCCCTGCGCCCCTGAGAAGGAGTTCCGATGCGGACACGAGCCGCGGTCCTGTATGGCCCGCATACCGAATACAAGATCGAAGAAATCGAGCTCGATGAGCCGAAGGCCAATGAGGTCCTCGTTCGATTTGTCGCCAGTGGCATGTGCCATTCCGACGAGCACATGGTTACCGGCGATATGGCCATGGATCCCGCCATCATCGAAATGCTTGGCTGGCAGCAGTACCCGATCATCCTCGGACACGAGGGCGGCGGCATCGTCGAGAAGGTCGGACCTGGTGTGACCGAACTGCAGGTCGGCGATCACGTCGTCACCTCGTTCGTTCCGTCCTGCGGTCGCTGCCCGTCATGTGCGAAGGGCCAGCAGAACCTGTGCGACCGTGGAGCCCATCTCCTCTCCGGCCGTCAGGAAGACGGCACCTCCCGTCACCACCTCCTCGATGGAACCGATTTGGCCACCATGTGCTGTCTCGGCACATTTGCCGAGCATTCGGTCATGAACATCAACTCGCTGGTGAAGATCGAAGAGGATCTGCCGCTCGATAAGGCCTGCCTCGTTGCCTGCGGTGTCACCACCGGTTGGGGTTCGGCCACCTATGCCGCCGAGGTTGCTCCCGGCGACACAGTTGTCGTCATCGGAACTGGCGGTGTCGGAATGAATGCGGTGCAAGGCGCGCATCTGGCCGGCGCTCGCTTTGTGATCGCCCTTGATCCAGTCGAGTTCAAGCGTGAACAAGCGCAGAACTTTGGTGCCACCCACGTCGCCTCCGACGTCGCCGAGGCACAGGCGCTCCTGGGTGAACTCACCTGGGGCCGCATGGCCGACAAGGTCATCGTCACCGTTGGCGAGGGCAAGGGTGCCGATCTCGAGTCCTACATGAGCATGGTCGGCAAGGGCGGACGACTCGTGTTCACCGCAGTCGCCAACATGAATGAGAACGACGTACAACTGAACTTGTTCGCATTCGCGATGCAGCAGAAGCAACTCGTCGGAACGATCTTCGGAAGCGCGAATCCTCGCTATGACATTCCGAAACTCCTCGGCCTTTACCGCACCGGACAGTTGAAGCTCGACGAACTCGTCACTCGCACCTACACCCTCGATCAGATCAACGAGGGCTATCAGGACATGCGCGACGGAAAGAACATTCGCGGCGTCATCATCTACTGAACGAAAACCGCAATCGAGCAGTACCGCTTTCGGCGGGTTCGCTTGGCCACAAGGTCAGCGGACCCGCCGTTGCAGTGGTGCCGCATGGCAGGTGCAGTCAACGTCGACCTCGCAAGAACCATTGCGACCGACCGGAGAGAATCGGTCGGGGTAGGCAGTCCCAGCTTCGACGCGGCCGAGAAAAACACAACCGCATTCGGCACACGCCCATCCGGATTTCGACACAGCAACGAGTTCTGCATCGGGAATACCAAACGATGATGCGACCGACTGTGGCGTGCGGGCCCATCTCCCTTTCGCTTCGTCGACAGGTGCGGCCTGATCACGCTCGTCGTTCGGAGCGGATTCTCCGGCCATCACCGCGCCCAATGTCGCCAACGCAATGAGGTTGTTGAGAGCCATGGCATCCTCGGTTCCCGGGAATCGACCGGAACGAGCGGTGGTATCGAGCACCTCAAGCGCCGAATGAACACCGAGCACAAGAGCGCCCTGCGACGGAGGTCGGCGCGTATGCCACAACTCTCCATCGATGAGGAGCTTGGCGTTCTTCTCAATCACGAGCGCCAACGGCTCAGGCTGTACGAAATCTCCACTGAGTACGAACGTGTTCGTCACCGCCGTGATCACCATTCGTCGCCAGTGTTCGCCGACTGCGGTTCGCCGCACTGGCTGTGGCCCGGTGACGGCTTCGGCGTCGAGGTGATCGACGAGAAGCGCCTCGAGAATAATCCACAACGTATCGACCGCAGTCTCAGGGTCCTCAGAGGGCATACCGAGTTGTGCGGCGATGAAAGCCTGTCGCAGGACGGTGGCGGCCCGATCACGATCAGCGTCGTCATAAGAAAAAACAATGGGCGATTGGCTGCTTTCCACCACGAGATTCTTGTCGATAAAAGTGAGAGACCTCCGGATCAGGCGGGAATCTCGGGTTCGGGCCCCCATTCATCTGCGGTCCTCGGCCTACTCTCAGAGTGTGGAAATCGCAGAACAACCGATGGTTCCGTCAAGCACCACAAGTTCGACCCTGATCGGCCCGAACGGGACCGCCCCGGGAATGAACTTCATCGAACAGCAGCAGAAACCACTCAATGACTCGAGCAACGAGCGAGC
>JBAXGZ010000155.1:0-3245 GCA_037139155.1 Actinomycetes bacterium
CAGCACATCGAGTCGATCGTGTGAAGCGAGGAAGCGATCGGTAAAGGCGCGAACGCTGGCCAACGACCCGAGTTCCACCACCTCGAACGAGAAGTCACCGCCGGGAACAAGTTTCAGCAGTTGTTCCACCGCAATGCGACCCTTTTCCGCGGTGCGCGCGGTGAGAACAACTGTGGCTCCGGCGGCACCAAGGGCCCGTGCCGATTCCTTCCCGAGACCGGTCGTGGCACCGGTGATGAGTACCACCTTGCCGGTCAGGTCGATCCCACTGAGCACATCGTCGGTCGTGACGGTGAGTTCCTCGTTCAAAGGATGTCCTCCTGTGCGGGCCAGGTCTCCGGCCAGTTGTTGTTGACCGTAAGCGACCATTGCGGCTCGCGGCGTTCGAGAAAAGCCATCACGCCCTCGCGGGCATCAGCTTCGCCCATGAGGTGATGGTGGAGATCGGTTTCAGCTCGATCGACCTCTTCAGGAGTCATAGAGAATGTGCCCCACAACAGTCGCTTGCTCACCGCAACCGAGACTGGCGCAGTATTCACGGCCATATCGTGAGCGACCTCAAGCGCGTGGGGCAGAACCTCGTCGTTGGCGAGAACTCGCGATGCGACACCGAGGTCACGGGCTTCGGCGCCAGTGAACGTGCGGCCAGTGAGGAGGATGTCAGCAGCATTCGCCAACCCGACAAGACGGGGAAGCGTCCAGTGGCTCATGGCGTCGGGCATCACACCTCGACGCACCTGAACAATGCCGTACTTCGCGTCGTGAGCCATGAAGCGAAGGTCGCAATGCAGGGTGAGCGTGAATCCGACGCCGATGGCGTGGCCGTTCACGGCGGCAATAACTGGCTTGCGGATACGCCAGGCCGGCGGGTTCACCGGATTCGCGCTGAACGCCGGAGCATCGGAACGCTCAAACACATCGGATCCATTTGAAAAATCCGCACCGGCGCAAAAGGCCGGCGGCGTTCCGGTGAGCACGACAACACGAATGGCATCGTCGGTGTCGGCCAATCGATACATGTCTCCAAGTGCTCGGCCCATGGCTCCGCTAAAGGCGTTGCGGGTGTCGGGTCGATTCAGGGTGACGACCAACACGCCATCGTCATGCAGTTCAGCGAGCAGATCTGGAGTACCAGTGTCGAGAACGCGAGTCATCACCGTTCTCCCGACGCGACCTTGATCTCACGAATGGTCTCGGCGATGCACTCGTCGGTAATCGGATAGCCGGGGAAGTACAGACACACGCGATCGGCCTCGTGACCGAAACGTCGCATGATTTCGGCAGCGACCTCTTTCGGAGTTCCCACCGCGGCGATCGTGTGCAATACATCGTTGTCGATCTTCTTAGCCATTCCCGCCCAGTCACCCTGCTTCGAGAGTGCATTGAGTTCAGGTTGGAGATCACCCCATCCTTCGACATCGAGGACGGGCTTATAGGAAGGTGTCGAGCCGTAAAAACCAAGAAGCGTCTTGACACCATTCGCCGCTGCACTGATTTCCTCATCGGTCTCGCCAACTGCACAGATGACTTCAAGAATGATTTCGAAATCCTTGCGATCTCGTCCTGCTTTTGCGAAACCGCGCTCAAGCGCGGGCATCGTGCGCTCCGCGAAATGCCGTTCGGAATTGAACGGCATCACGAGGATTCCATCGGCCACCTCGGCGGTCATTTCGCACATCTTCGGACCAAGCGCACCAACAAGAACAGGAACCTTGCCGAACGGGTTGGGTCCGGGATTGAAATTCGGAGTCATGAGTGTGTGCGTTGTCCACTCGCCTCGGAAATCGAACGGGCCCTCGCCGGCGAAGTGATCAAGAATCGCTTTGGTCGCGCTCACCCATTCACGCATCTGGGCGACCGGCTTCTCCCATACCGATCCGTAACGCTTCTGAATATGCGGACGGATCTGCGATCCCAGACCCAAGCGGAACTTCCCCTCGGTCAGAAGTTGCAGGTCGTTGGCGGCGTAGGCGAGATGAAGCGGGCTGCGCGGGAAGGCCATCGCCACGTTGGTCATGAGGTCGATCTGACATGTCGTGCTCGCCAGCACGAGCGGGAAGAAGACATCGTGAGCGTTTTCGAAGCTGAACAGACCATCGGCCCCGAGGGCCTGCAGTTCCGCAGCCCGGGGCGCCGAATCCAATGGTCCGGACATAGCGAGCGAAATATCGACCTTCATGAATCCTCCAAGGCGCCACAACGGCAACGCACTGTTCTACCCCCTCCCCGACCTTCGGTGTTCCGAAGGCCAAAAGCGCTCGAAACCGCGATTGCGCCGCGGGGATTTACTGAGGAACTGCCGAGCTCAGGACTCGAGGAACTCCACGACTCGACGCCAAGCGTCGGCGGCATCCTCAGGACGATGAGCCGGTCGCGACGCATCGTGAACAAATCCATGTTCGGCGCCTTCGTAGGAAACGATGACGACACCGAGGGCCTCGGCATCGGCGACATCCTGCGGCGGGGTGAAGTGATCGGCCGTGCCGATGATCGCCAGCGTTGGACAGCGATCGGCTGAGGCCAATGCCTCGATCGGCTCTTGAAGACGACCGCCCGCCCACGTTTCGGGAAGGCGGATCATTCCGTAGAACCCCGCCGCTCGATCGAATCGGCCCGATGCGGCCGCTTTGAACGCCAACATTCCGCCCATACAGAAACCGGTGGCGACAACACGATCGCAGCCGGTCGCATCGGCGGCGAGCACTGCCGTTTGGCGGAGTTCAGCGTCGTCGAAATCGGCCATCACACCGAGGCGTTCATCGACAGGAAGGTTCTCGCGACCGGGGAACGGTTCGGGCGCACACACCACCCAGCCATGATCGGCCGCGAGTTGCGCGCACATGTCGTCGAACAAGGGTCGCAGCCCCATGATGTCGGGGAACAGCACGACACCGAGCGTGTTGTCGTCGCGAGTTGGCGGAAGCGCGAGTTCTGCGGGAACTCCATTGGCAAGGGTGGTGCGCATCAGGACCTCGGAGGAGTTAGTTGTAGGAATCGAGAATGCTGGTCTCGGCCAGTCGGAGCAGACCGTCCCTGATAGCGCGAGCTCGCTGATCGCCGACGCCCTCGACCGATTCGAGTTCGCTTTCGGTCGCGCTCATGAGCACGTCGAGGGAACCGAACTTGGCCACGATGCGATCGACGATCGTTTCGGGAAGACGAGGAATACGCGAGAGCATCCGATGGCCCTTGGGTTGAACCAATGCCTTCAGATCATCGGCATCCTCAAGGTGGAGCACGCTGGC
>JBAXGZ010000156.1:0-3153 GCA_037139155.1 Actinomycetes bacterium
TCTATTCCCAAGAACCCGTACACCTAATCGCCGATGTCAACGGCTGGTTCGCGTTGTGATTCCGCCAACAAAGGGACGATCTCGCTCCCTGCCGGCTCGTTATTCCCAAAAGCACACTGACCCCACCGACATGCCACAAGGCGCGGGTCAGGATTGAGGTGCTGGACAGCGACGAGAGTTGGCCAGCATCGACTGCTCGAGCAGGAACAGTTGAACTCGCCTGATTGCTGAGACCGCGCAGTACGCGGAACTCAACACCCGTTTTGCGCGAGAGAACTGCTAAATAACGCCTGTTCAGGGCGAGTTCACCCTAAAAACCTCGTGTGCGGTAGCAGTTTGCGGAACTGGCCGACGCCGGTCGAAGCCCGCTGTCGCACCCTTCTGGGAGACTTTGACCATGCGGATCCTCCACACTTCTGATTGGCACATTGGGCGGAAGTTCAATGAAGTCGATCTCCTTGGCGACCAAGCTGTGTTCGGTGACTGGCTGCTGAGCTTCGTTGCCAATGAAGCCATCGACGTTGTTCTCGTCTCGGGCGACATCTTCGACCAGGCAACACCTCGGGCTGATGCCGTTCGTCTTGCGGGCGAAATCTTCGACCGTCTGGGTGCGCTGGGCACGAAGGTCGCCATCATCAGCGGCAACCACGACTCCGCCGAGCGACTCAACTTTGTGGCTGGCATCACCGCAAAAGCCGGGCTCCACATCATCACTGAGCGCCGAGTCTTGCGTGAGGTGACTGGACCAGTGACCTTTGTTGATGGTGAGGGAAACAGCGTGCAGATCCTTGCGGTGCCCTACCTCGAACCAACTCGTCTAATCGAAACGGATGGCGCTGTCGCAACGCACCAGGGAGTCATCGAGAAAGCGCTGGAGAATGGCCGGAGCCAACTTGTCGACCCCGCGCGCACCATCGTGATGGCGCACGCGTTCGTTGCCGGTGGCGGCGTCGAGACGGCAGATGACATGTCATCAGAGTCCGAGCGCACGCTTGCGGTTGGCGGAAGTGCGTTGGTCAATCCCAAAATCTTTAGTGACTTCGGATACGTAGCTCTCGGGCATCTACACCGCCCACAGACCGTTGGGTCAGAACACGTCGTCTACAGCGGTTCACCGCTCTCGTACTCATTCTCCGAGGAGCACGACAAATCAGTTCGGGTCATTACCGTCGACAAGAAGATCTTGAGCGAGGTTGTTCCGATCGACGTCGGGCGAAAAGTGCGTACCCTGACTGACACACTCGACAACCTTCTCAAGAACACCAAGTATGAGAGTGCCAAAGACGCATTCGTTCGAGCCCGACTTACCGATGTTGACCTTCAACTCGGAGCAATGGACCGTCTCCAAAAGCGTTTCCCGTTCACGCTTCTTGTCGAGCAGTCCGAGAACCGCAGTGAGCAGGCACTATCAGTGCTGATTGACCCAGTCACCGGCGAAAAGCGCTCGCCCGAAGACGTTGTGGCCGACTACGTTTCCGAAACTTTTGGGGACACAGCAGATGATGCACTGCGCGCGTTCATCAATGAGGGAATCAACGCGGCTCTGGCGATGGAGGACTCACTATGAAACCACTGCTTCTCACCTTCGGCGGATTCGGCGCATTTCCGGGCGAGGTCTCGATCGACTTCACGCAACTTGACGAGCTCGGCCTGTTCCTCGTCGTGGGTAAGACCGGGGCGGGCAAGTCCACGATTTTTGATGCCATGACGTTTGCGCTCTACGGCCGCCCTGCGAATGGGCGCTCGGCATCGGTGCTCGTCAGCGACCACAAAGATCGCGTCAAGCCCCATGTCGAGTTTGAGTTCGCTCTCGGATCTCGACGGTTCAGGGTGAGCCGAGTACTCGATGTTGGGTCAACAGCTGCAGCTCCCGGGAAGCAGAAGTTCGAGGTACTCGACCCCTCCGGCAAAACTGTGAGCGCTGTCACCGGCAAGACCACCGTCACCGCAGAAGTTCAACACCTTCTTGGGCTCGATGCCGATCAGTTCTTCAAGGTCGTGATGATTCCGCAGGGCGATTTCCAGGAATTTCTCATTGCGAACGATCTCGAAAAGGAGAAACTGCTCAAGGCGCTATTCGGCACCGCGCTCTATGGGTCGATTGCTCAAAAGCTGGTGGACCAAGCTGCCATCAAGGTCAGTGCGGTCGAGGAGTCTCGCAGCGAGCAGATCCGCCTCAGGATGGATGCCCGCAATGCGGTCGAAGATATTCCTGACGAAATTTCGATCGACCTGTGGCCTGATCCTGACGAGGACCTCCCGGGGGTGATCACCTCCGTGAAGCGTGCTGCGGAGCTTGCAAGCATCGAAGCGACGCGTCTCGATGAGGAGTGGAAAGAAGCGCACGCGTCCTTCACCACAGCGAACGCTGAGGCAGACCGCTTTCATGACTCGGCAACGCTCGTCGAACTGAAGAAGCAGCAGTCTGCGGGTGCGAAGGCTGTTGTGATCGCCGAGAAAGAGCTGGAAGCACACAAGAGTGCCGAAGTCTTGGTTCCCCATATCGAGACTTTGGCCGAGAAGCAGGTTCAACTGACGGAAGCTGAAACGGTACTCGCTGACGCACAGAAGGCGCTGAAGAAACTCTTCGGCGCTTCGCTCATCGGTGCGCCAGTTTTCGCCGAGTTACGAGGCCATGGCGTCGATACACCACCCGCGACGCTGCTCAGGGTGATCGAAAGGGCGTCCGGCAAACTCGATAACGCGGAAGAGTTCATCGAGAAAATCGCCGATGCTCAGGGCGACAAGAAGTTGCATCAGGCCAACTTGGTCAAAGTCGAGGGCGCGATCAAGGATGCCACCGCGAGGAAGAAGACGCTCGAGGCCCGCCGCCCAAAGTTGGAACTCAAGCTTAAGGACACACGCACACTCGCGAACAAGTATGAGGGTCTCGAGTTGAAAGTCGAGAGTCTCGAGAAGCAGCTTGACGACGCCGATGTCGAGACAGCGCTCGCCAAAGCGGACGCTAAAGAGAAGGCCCTCGCCGCTGCGGTCAAACGTCAGGAAGAAGCCAAACTTTCCTATGACGTGGCGATGGCGAAGAAGACACTCTTTCTCGCAGGCGAGCTCGCTGACTCGCTTATCGACGGCGAGGCCTGTCCCGTTTGCGGCTCCGAGGAGCATCCAGCGCCAGCCAAGCCCGGTGGGGGTTAC
>JBAXGZ010000157.1:0-3144 GCA_037139155.1 Actinomycetes bacterium
GCTCGCCAGCGGGGCCTGAAGGTCGTTGTCGTTTCACGACCGGCGTCACTCAGCCGTGCACTGGCGAGCTATGCCGATCTCGTGATCGATGTGCCCGAGTTCGAGTTCGCCGCGTAAACAAATTTTCTGCACGTGTGCACTTTTTGTGCCGTTTCGTGCGTTACCCCTCTAGCGCGACCTCACTGGTCTGCGAACGAAAGGATCTTCATGTCTTCAGTTACTGCCATCGTTGCCATTGGTTCCATGCATCCCAATGATGCATGCATCAACCCCAGCCATATCGCCCTTCTCCACGAGGGCAATCGGGCGGCGTGGACCCTCCACGACCTGAGCGACCACCCGGTTGCTCCTCGCAAGTGGATGCCCGAGTCTCCCGATCTCCTTGCCCCAACTCTGATCAATGAGATCCTTCCGTTCTGCGACACGCGTGCGGTGTCGGCCACGCTTGTGCACGACAGTTCGCTGCGAGCCGAGCATCTTCAGGCCCTCACCGACATCGACGTCGAGATCAATGGACGCACCTGGTCCCGCATTTACAGCGGATGGACCAAGGACTGGACCATCACCGACAATGGGAAGTGACGTGCGTAAATAACTTGACGCATGAACTGGCGTCGGTAGCGTTACGTCGATGACCGTTCGCCACTTCCCTTCGTACTCCGAAGCTCGTGCCAACCTCCGTGGTGTGCTCGACGCCGCCAACACCGGCGTCGTCACCACCCTCGAGCGCGACCACACTCGCTTCGCAGTGGTCGACGGTGAACAGCTTCGTTCCCAACTCGCCGCACTACGGCCAGCTCGGGCAGTGGTCACCGCCGAGGTCGGCGGATGGTCAACGTTCCTACCTGGTCTGCCCATTGCTGGCGAAGGCGAGAATCTCGATGCGGCCATCGACGATCTCATCGATGCACTGCGCGACTACGCAGTCGATTGGAACGACCGTCTGCGCCTTGCGGTCAACCACCAAGAGAACTGGGCGCTTGCGGCGATGGTGGAATTAAGCAGCGATGAGCAATTGCGTTCCTGGTTACTCACCTTCGAACCGCTCACCGAACAATGAAATGCCGCGCCGCCACTCGGCGCGAACATGTTCGCTTCTGTGAAGTCGAAGATGGGTGCTCGTCCTCCCTCTGACCTCGGCTGAAGTGGCGGAACTTTCGCTCGCCGACGCCATCACATTGATGAACGACCACTGGTCGAAATCCGACGACTGACGGCCCTCGCAGCCGCCCGAACGACACCGAGTTACTCCCTTATATAGGGGTGAACTCTGCAGACCCCCAGAACCGGGGACCGAATCGCTGCGATCCCAAGGGCCCCTTGGGATCGGGGCGAATTCACCCTGACCACCTCCGACATGTTGCGGCTTCGGCGCGTACGTTGTCGCCATGACCAGCGCGCCCGACCTCACCGACCGATTCCTGCTGACCGATCAGGTCGCCATCATCACCGGCGCCGGCAAGGGCATCGGTGCGGCCATTGCCACCACCTTCGCCGCCGCCGGGGCCGATGTTGTGCTCACCGCGCGCACCGAAGAAGACCTTGAGGCTGTAGCCGCTGGGGTCAGAGCACTGGGCCGGCGCGCCCTTGTACTTCCCGGCAACGTGAATGATCTGGGTCTGCTCGCCAGCGTCGTCGACCGCACCATTGCCGAATTCGGTCGGCTCGACATCGTCGTCAACAACGCCGGCGGTTCGATTTCCAAACCGTTCCTCGACACCACCGTCGACCAGATCGAGAAGTCGTTCCACTTCAACGTGTCGGTGCCCTTCGAACTCGCCCGACTGGCAACGCCGCACTTGCTTAAGAGCGACAACGCTTCGGTCATCAACATCAGTTCCGTCGCCGGTCAACACGCGCTGCGCGGTTCGTTCACGCACAGCCTCACCAAGAATTCGAAATCGCACCTGACCAAGTTGATGGCTGCGGAACTCGCACCTCGTATTCGGGTGAATGCCGTGCTGCCCGGAGCGATCGAAACCGACGCGCTGGCCACCTACCTCTCAACTCGCGGCGCCGAAATTCGCGAGACCATGCACGCCAACACGCTCATGCGTCGCAACGGAACACCCCAGGACATCGCCGATGCTGTGCTGTTTCTCGCCTCGCCCGCCGCGTGCTGGATCACCGGCAAGTTGCTCGAGGTCGACGGCGGTGCCGCCGAAAATCTCGTTCCCAAAGCCATGCCCGATCTCGAACCCTGACACGTCGTCGTCCGCCATCGAACTGAAAGACTTACCCCATGCCTGAACTCTTCCCCGCCTACGACGCCGCTCGCTCCCGCATGCTTGAACTCGCCCGCAATGCCGGGCCCGATGCCCTCGGTGTCACTGTTCCGGCCTGTCCCGACTGGACCGCACTGCAGCTCATTACCCATTGCGTCTCAATGCCCGCCGCTCTTGGTGCTGGCGATTTTCCGAGCGGTGACATCAACGAATGGATCGACAAGATCCTCACCGATCGTTCCGATCATTCGCTCGACGAACTCGCCGAGGAATGGGTTGGCGCGAACGAGACCATCGCGGGAATGGTCAACGGTGGCGGAGGAATGTTGTTCGACGATCTCGCCGTTCACGAACACGATCTGCGCGGTGCGCTCGGCACACCCGATCATTCCGCGCTCGACGCGTCGCTCCTCGTGCCCAGCAGTTTGGCCTCGTGTGTCGCTGCCCTTGAATCCGCTGGTCTGGGCAGTATCGAGGTTCGCCATGGCACCGATGTGTGGCGTTCGCACGATGCCGAAACCGGTTGGGTTCTCGAGGTCACGCCATGGGAAGCAGTGCGCGTGCTCTACAGCCGTCGCACCGCCGATGAACTCCGCTCGCTCGGCGGAAGCGACAACATCGATGCCTACATCGCCCTTCTCGACGCGCATCTTCCTCTTCCAATCGTCTCGCTGAACGAGGCGTAACCACAGTTCACCTGAAGTTCGCTTCGACGCAATCGCGGCAGCACCGCACGACTGACCTTGCTACCGTCACTCGAACCACCGAGAGACGCGAGGCTCGCAATGACCGTTACACCTTGGGATGACTATCCCGTTCATCAGTCCTCCGACTGGATCGCGCATGTCGCCACCAGCGATCGCAACTTCTACGACCGCTACTACTTCAACGTGCTCGACACCGAAGGCCGCTTCATGGT
>JBAXGZ010000158.1:0-3074 GCA_037139155.1 Actinomycetes bacterium
TCGTTCACGCCACGCATGACAACGCAATTGATCTTTACTGGGGCGAGGCCTGCGCTCACTGCGGCATCGATACCTTCGAGAACTCGGTCGAGTTCATCGCGACGAGTGATCTGTTCGAATCGATCGCGCTGCAACGAATCCAGCGAAATGTTGATTCGCTCAAGACCTGCAGCGACAAACTTTGGCGCAAGATTCACAAGCGTTGTGCCATTCGTTGTGAGCGAAAGGTCAACACCCAGTCCCGAAAGTTGTTCGACCAACACCGGCAAGTTCGCCCGGACCGTTGGTTCGCCACCAGTTAGGCGGATGCCATCGAACCCAAATCGCTCAACACAGACGCGAGCGACACGCGTGAGTTCCTCGTAGGTGAGGAGATCTTCGCGTGCCATCCAGTCGAGACCTTCTTCCGGCATGCAATAGGTGCACCGGAAATTGCAGCGATCAGTAACCGAGATGCGCAGATCACGGTGGACGCGGCCGAACCCGTCAACGAGTGGAGAGGATTCGGTGGCCATGGGATGAGGTTACGGGCGAAGCAGGCGCACGCGCACGGTCGCCCCGGATTCGAGGGTTTCTCCGTCGGGGAGTTCGGCAAGGGCATTGGCCGCAGCCATTGCCGCCATGTGATGAGATCCCTGCGCTCCGGCAGATCGGACGCTGTAGGTCGAGGTCGAACTGTCCCAAGAACAGACCACGCGCGCGAAGTGTGTCTTGCCGTCAGGCCGTCGCCGGAGTGGCTCAGCGAGAACACCATTCACAATTCCAACATCGAGATCTTCGGCGGCGAAGCCCGACATCTTGCGGAGACCGGGACGACAGAAGAGTTCGTAACTCACCATCGACGAAACCGGATTCCCAGGAAGTCCGAACACTGGAACCGGAGTGCCATCGCTCCGTCGAATCGTGCCGAACGCCAAGGGTTTCGCCGGTTTGATTGCCACCTGCATCCACCGCATGTCGCCAATGCGATCGAGCACGACCTTGACGAAATCGAAATCGCCCATGCTCACACCCCCAGTAGTGACGATCGCGTCGCAAGATTCTGCTCCACCGAGCATTGCGGTTTCGATGACGGCTTCGTCATCTCGGGCAAGGCCAAGGTCCACAGTTTCGAAACCGTGAGATTCGAGCAGCTTGCGCAAGGTCAAACGATTCGAATCGCGGATCTGACCGGGAGCGAGAGCCGAGCCGTCATCGACCAGTTCATCGCCCGTAGAGATGACTCCAACCCGCGGTCGACGAACCACCGAGATGTGGGTCACGCCGATCGTCGCTAAAACACCCAGATGAGCAGCAGTGAGTTCGGTTCCGGGAGCAATAACGGGATCACCCGGATTCACATCATCACCCGCAGGACGAATGTGCTGATTCATTGCAGCCGATGAATTCACTACGACGACATCACCATCGGGCGTGCCGTCGGTGTCTTCAACCATCACGATTGCGTCTGCTCCGGGCGGAACCGGTGCACCGGTCATGATCCGCACTGCGCATCCCGACGCGACCGGTGACTCGGCCCCAGACATTCCAGCGCGCACGGTACCGGTGACGCGCAAAGTGACGGGTACCACCGAGGTATCGACAGAACGAACGGCGTATCCGTCGACTGCGGTATTGGCGAAAGGTGGCACCTGTTCTGCAGCCACAGTCGAAGTGGTGGTCACACAACCGAGACCACCTTCGAGGGGAACTACGACGGCGTCGTTGCTCACACATCCCGAAAGGACGTACTCACGGGCTTCGTGAAGTTCGATCACCGCAATCGCTTGTCGACGAGGTCGATGAGGAAGGCGCGAAATTCAGGGCCGAGATCTTCACGTTCGATCGCGAGCTCGACCGTTGCCCGCAAATAATCCTGCTTGTTTCCAATGTCGAAACGCCCGTGGCTGAAAACCCAACCGAAAACCTCGTGGTCGGCGAGGAGGATCGCAATGGCATCGGTGAGTTGTATCTCCCCGCCTACACCGGCAGAAACCTGCGCTAACGCGTCGAAGATTTCAGGAGTGAACACATATCGACCCATAACGGCAAGGTTGGATGGCGCATCGGCCGCCGAAGGTTTCTCAACGATTCCGCGAATACGTACGAGCGAATCAGAGAGGAATTCAGGATCTATAGATCCATAACTGGAGATCTCGGCCGAGGAAACTTCTTGAATCGCAACGACTGCTGCGTCGCGCTCTTCATAAACGCCGATCATGTCGGTAAGCACCGTTGAGCCTTCGTCCATGATGTCGTCGCCAAGCATGACGACGAACGGGTTGTCCCCGACATGCTTGCGGGCGATTGATACCGCGTGCCCAAGGCCGAGCGGTTCGCCCTGACGTACGAAGTGGATCTCGGCCAACTCGGCGATGCTTCGGACTTCGGCGAGCGCGTCTGTCTTGCCACGCTCAGCAAGGAACGATTCAAGCTCAACATTGCGATCGAAGTGATCCTCGAGCGAGCGCTTCCCCCGCCCCGAGATGATGAGGATGTCGTCGATGCCGGCACGCACTGCCTCTTCGACCACGTACTGGATCGCCGGCTTATCGACGACGGGAAGCATCTCTTTCGGCTGCGCCTTGGTGGCTGGGAGGAAGCGGGTTCCAAGACCAGCGGCAGGGATGACGGCTTTGGTAACTCGGGGCACTGTGACTCCTGGTCCGGCGAGAATCTCGGGGCGTGATCGCCATCGTAGGAGGCGGAGACCCCTGCCCCGATCTCCTCGAACGGTTCGACCGGCCGTGATTCCCAACCGGCTCGCTATGCTAGCAGTCTCACTTGGCGACTGCTAACACCATTCACCGCCTCCCCCGCTCCTCCTCGGCCCCGCCGGAGACACCCGATGCCCACCTATGAATACCGATGCAAAGACTGCGACCACGAATTCGAGGCGCAACAAGCCTTTGCCGATGACGCCCTTACCGAATGTCCGTCATGTGGGGGCGCGCTGAAGAAGAAGTTCGGTTCGGTCGGCATTGCCTTCAAGGGCAGCGGTTTCTATAAGAACGATGCACGTGGTTCATCGAGTTCTGCGGGCTCAACCGGCTCAACCGGCTCAACCGGCTCAACCGGCTCAACCGGCTCAACCG
>JBAXGZ010000159.1:0-3065 GCA_037139155.1 Actinomycetes bacterium
TGCTGGGCCTCGACCCAGAAACGGTGCGACTGGACTACGCCGGAGGCGATCGTGGCTGGAAGGGCGATGTTCCGATCGTGCGACTCAACACCGATCGCATTCAATCAACCGGTTGGACCTGCCAGCTCCGCACTGCCGAGGCACTGGGCGCATCGCTCGTCGCAATTGCTGATCAGGTGAACTCAGGGAACGGCTGAGGAAAGACAAGCCGAACCGCCGAACAACTAAGTTCAATTCAGCAGTAGTTGATCATCCGACAATTAATGACTGCGAACGCAAAGCCTCAGTAGCAACTCCGCGCCAAGGTGACCGACCACACTGCAATGATCACTGGACGAAGACTCGTCGAGAACTGCTTCGATCCGATGGCAACGGCAAGCGAAACAGCGGCGACCACCGCGAACCAGGGAACGAAATCGACGAGGTAGCGCATTGTTGATGCGTTGAAAGTAACGCTCACCGCAAATAGCGACAGAACAGCGACTGCCGAGAGCGTGCCAAGAGCCAGGACGAGATCACGCTCCGTCCTCCACCAAAGCCGTAGCGACACCGCGAAGATGCTTAAGCCCAGTGGGATCCACGGGAACGAAGTGACGAAGCAAGCGCTGAACTCGTGTCCGTAGACGGCGAAGTTATTTGGATCGGTAGGTAGAACGAGGGACACGAAGGGAAAGCCGCGATCAAGGCGCGGTCCTGCAAACAGATAATCACCCAAATTCGGCGGCAAGTAAGACAGTTGTCCCATCGGATAGTTCTGCAAGTTGACTCCGGCTAACTGATACCGAGAGCCGAACTCCAACGGAGACTCGAACCGGGCGTTGTTATGGATCATGAGTATCAGTCCGATTAGAGCAATCGGTAAAAAGAGGGCGAAAACCTGCGGCCGCCAGCCAGCAGATGACTTCGGCGATCGCATCACCACGTAGGCAGCCGCGACCAAGAGCAATCCGGCGACCGCCAACTGAGGACGTGAACCGACGGCGAGCCCGACAGCGGTACTTGCTAGGACGAACCAAAGCACTTTTCTGCTTTCAGAACTGAACCCACGCAACAGCGCCCACCCGGTAATCGCCACCCATAAGAATCCTGATGCGATCGGAACCTCGTAGGGACCACCGATCCAGATCAAGAAGGGAAGCGACGTCCCAACGCCAACGCCAACGATTGCCATCGTCTCGACCCACCAAGGACAATCGGGTACCCACCGATCGATGCAACGGCGAATCATTGCCGCACATGCAAGGAAACCTCCTGCGATACAGAGCAGGGTGGCGGGAACCGAATTTAGGTACCCAAGACCGAGCGCCTTGTAAGGAAGAAAAAGCACCACCGCCGGCGTTGGCCCGAAGTACGCATAAATGCGACCTTCGTAGAGCGAAAAGTCATGCAAACCAGCACTCCGGAATCCTGCATTTTGCACCGGATCGTAGGGATCCGATAGGTGAAGCAGCCCCGCTGGAGCAGTCCCCATGTCGAGGTTTTCGTGCCAGAGCGCCTCGGCGATTGCCCCCGCAAACCCGTCGGGAGCCTTCTTCGACGCCAGTGTTCCCCCGTTCAAACGGGCAACGACAAGATAGAAAAAGAATGAACAAGATGCCCGCGGTTCGAGCCACATGACGCTGGGACCAGCCCACTGGTTCGCCTAATGGGGATGCAGGCAAACCATACGGTTCCCCGTCGGCAGGATCAATCGACAGTTTCTATGTTATTCGACGATTGCCTCAGCCGTTAGCTGCCATCCGAAACGTGAGTCGGCGAAGACGAACCCAAACAGACGATTGAAAATCGTCATAACAACGTCGGCAGCACGTGAGGAGATCGATGCCGATGACCCATCGACATCATCGATTAAAGACTCCCCCCGTAACATCACGACACACTTGTAAAGGTTGAATACCGGGAATCCACGTCGACGAACCAACGACCGCTCGAAACCAGCGGCATGAAGCACTTCGGTAAGCGAACCTGCAGTGAAGTGCCGAAGGTGTCCGATATGTCGATCAAACGCTGACCGTGGCCCGCCAGGAACCGTGATGAAGACACGTGCACCGGGACGCAACAACGACCTCAGGGCAATCAGAAACTGAACGGGATCGTCGACGTGTTCAAGCACCTCTGTACAGACTGCGGCGTCGAACTCACCGAATCCCTGCGGTAGCCCAAGATCGTCCGCTAAAAGATCACATGACTGGACCGACGCACTTGGAACGAGCGATTGAGTCGCCTTCACTCCGGAATCACTCAGTTCAATCCCGAAGAGTTTTAGGTCAGGGCGCAGTGCAGAAATGAGGGCGAGCGTGTCGCCCTGCCCACAACCCGCATCCAGGAATTTCGCTTCGTTCGGAATCAGTTCCGCGAAATCAGCAACGAGACCACGTCGAAACCGTTGGGCTGGGTTCCTATTTGCCGAGAATTGGTAGGCATCCCAGAGACGACTCCACTCATCACTCGAGTTCGATGCGACACCCGAAGAATCCATAGTCACGTTCCTTCTGACGCACCGCCGACTCGCGTGTCCTTACGATACATCGCCGAGCGAACCAACCGTGGCGCAGAAGGGCTCGCAGCGATGACCTAGTACTACGATCATGTGGTTCGCTTAGCGTGGAAAGCGAACCTCTAATTCAAAGGTCGTTTCGTTCCATGGCAAGACCAGAAGTGGTTGAACTACTTGTCCCTCTAGATGACGAGAGTGATCCTGAGCTTTCGATCGTTATCCCCGCAATGGATGAGGAACTCACAATCTCCGACTTCCTTGCGTGGTGTAGAGAAGGACTCCAGCGGTCCGGAGTTCGAGGCGAAATCCTGATCGTAGATAGTTCAGCCGATCGAACGCCTGAACTCGCGCTTGCACAGGGCGCTCGGGTTCTGCGAGTACCCAAGCGCGGTTTGGGCCGGGCCTACATCGACGCTATTCCGTACATTCGCGGCCAATGGGTCCTCATGGGTGATGCCGACTGCACCTACGACTTCCGTCAACTCGGCGAGTTCGTCGAAGCACTGCGTAGTAGTTCGGATTTCGTCATGGGAAGCCGATGGAAGGGAAGCATTGAGAAAGGGGCCAT
>JBAXGZ010000160.1:0-3052 GCA_037139155.1 Actinomycetes bacterium
GGGGACGGTTCAGTGTGACCCACGATGATCGATCGGGGGAGCGCCTCCAGAAGGTGCTTGCCCGAATCGGAATCGGGAGTCGGCGGGTCTGTGAAGATCTCATTGCTGATGGCCGAGTGACGGTCAATGGCGATATCGCCGAGCTTGGGCGCAGAGTTGATGTCGATCACGACGAGGTCGCCGTGAATGGTGTGATCATCGGCGTGCGTCCCGGTCTCGTGCACCTTCTTCTCAATAAGCCAACTGGTGTGATCACGACGGCCGACGATCCTCAGGGTCGGTCGACAGTTCTTGAGTTGGTGCCCGATGAGCCGAGGGTATTCCCCGTAGGCCGTCTCGACATGGAGACCGAAGGTTTGCTGTTGCTTACCAACGATGGTGACCTTGCCCATCGCCTCACCCATCCATCCTTTGGTGTCGAGAAGGAGTACATCGCTCACGTTGAAGGTGAACCAACGAGGGGCGAGCTTCGATTGCTTCGCGAAGGCGTTGAGCTCGAAGATGGCCTTACTGCTCCTGCGAAGGCCGCTCTCGTGGGCCCGGGAATCCTGAGACTCACCATTCACGAAGGCCGCAATCGCCAGGTTCGTCGCATGTGCGAGGCGGTGGGCCATCCAGTCAAGCGCCTCATCAGAACCCGGATTGGGCCCCTGGCTGATCGAAAACTCAAGCCGGGGCAATGGCGTCATCTGACGGGGGATGAACTTCGGTCTCTCGAGAAGGCTGCAGTTTCTCGGATTCCCCAACCCCCTTCGTCGAAAAGACCCCTTCCCCCTAGGATCACATCGTGACTGCTGCTGTTCGCGCCCTCAGAGGGGCCACCACAATCGAGACCGATACCGTCGACGGAGTTAAGGCGAGAACGATCGCTTTGCTCGAGCAAATGATCGAACGAAATGGCGTCGATCACGAAGACATCATCAGCGTCCTATTCACTGCGACCGACGATATTCATTCAATGTTTCCGGCTTCAGCGGCGCGAGACATTGGCTTCGGCGACATTCCACTGATTTGTGCTCGCGAACTCGACATCGATGGAGCGACGCCGTTTTGTATCCGAGTTCTCATGCACCTGACAACGACGCGGAGTCGATCAGAGCTTCGTCATGTGTACCTCGAAGGCGCCAGCGGTCTTCGCGACGATCTCCCGGAGTGATGGAGATGGGTTCGAACGGTGGTGACCGTGTAGCGCTCGTGGTTGGTGTTGGTCTCATTGGTGGATCCATCGGTCAAAGGCTTCGAGCCTCCGGCTGGACTGTGCTCGGCCGTGATCGTTCCACCGCTCTCATCGATCGGGCGATCGCATTGGGCGCGATCGACGCCGCCGCTCCGGAGGGATTCGTCTCAGATGTCGAACTGACCTTTGTGGCCACTCCCGTGAGCGCAATTGCCGACGAAGTGGCCATGGCGCTTCGCGAGACTGCTGGTCTTGTCACCGATGTTGGCAGTGTCAAAACTCCGTTGTTATCGCTTATGGACGACCCGCGCTTCATCGGTGGACATCCGATGGCCGGGTCCGAACAGGAAGGCGTCGACGGGGCTCGTCCCGATCTTTTCGAAGGTCGAACCTGGGTCTTAACTCCTCTTCCGACTTCAGACGACGACGCACTCGCGCAATTGCGCGGAATCGTCGCCGGGTTCGGTGCGGAAGTGGTGTCGTTATCTCCCGAGCGACACGACTCGATGGTGGCAATCGTCTCCCACGTACCCCACCTCACCGCTGCCAGCCTCATGGGTCTTGCCGATGAGCGGTCAAGCGAGCATCGGGGTCTCATGCGACTCGCCGCTGGCGGCTTCCGTGACATGACGAGGATTGCGGCGAGCCATCCAGGGATCTGGCCCGATATCTGCAATGAGAATCGTGACGCGATCGTTCCCGAACTCGACCGCCTTATCTCCGTGCTTTCTGATGTCCGAAGGATTGTTGCTGACGGCGATCGTGACGCGCTCGTTGCCGTTTTAGAGCGTGCGAGATCAGCCCGCCTTGCACTCCCCGCGCGGTTCGCTCGACCCGAGGACCTCGCCGAACTCCGGATTCCCGTCGCCGATCAGAAGGGTGCGTTGGCTGGTATCACGATGATCGCGACCGAACTCGACGTCAGCATCGCCGATATCGAAATCGCTCATTCAGTCGAGGGCGATGAAGGCGTCGTCATCCTCTTGGTCGAGGCAGCAAATGGAACTCGACTGCGAGACGGACTCATCGATCGGGGCTACCGGGCCGTTGTTCGATCGCTCGACGGCTCCGAAGATCGCTGATGTCTGTCGTTCTGCCGATCGTCCCGTTTGCAGGACCGCTTGATGCCGACGTGGTTCTCCCCGGGTCGAAGAGCATTACCAACCGTGCGCTTTTAGTTGCCGCGTTGGCCGACGGAACCAGCATCTTGACGAACGTCCTGATCGCCGACGACACCGAAGCGATGCTCGGATGCATCAACGCCCTTGGTGCCGAGGTCGCGATTGGTGCCGATCAGACGACCATCAAGGTGACGGGCATCGCCGGCGACCTCTCGAACGCGCAAAGCAGATTCTTCGCTCGCCAGTCGGGAACTACGGCACGATTCCTTTCCGCAGTTCTTGCATTGGGAACCTCACCGATGGAACTCGATGCAGATGACGCAATGCGACGCCGGCCGATGGATGCTTCGCTCGGAGCCTTAGAAGCCCTCGGTGTTTCGGTAATCCGCAGTGAGGGGAACAGTCTGCCAGTCTCTGTCTGTGGTCCAGTGTTGGACAGTGGTGAAATGCCGTCGGTATCGATCGATGGTTCTGTTTCGAGTCAGTTCACGTCGGGTCTTTTGTTGGCGGCCGCGTGTATGCCACGGGGCCTTCGGATTGAGTTGCAGGGAGAGATTGTCTCGAGGCCGTATCTCGATATGACTGTGGCGGTGATGACTGCCTTCGGTGCTTCTGTCGATACTCCCGACGATCGGACGTTCATCATTCAGCCCGGGGTGTACGTCGGTACCGACTATCTCATCGAACCCGATGCCTCTGCGGCGTCGTACTTTTTCGCCGCTGCGGCGATCTGCGGCGGATCAGTGCGCGTCAA
>JBAXGZ010000161.1:0-3013 GCA_037139155.1 Actinomycetes bacterium
CGAGCTGGCGGATACGGGAGCGATCGTTGCTGGTGTTGCGGGCGATATGAGCGACGCATCATTCGTGAAGGACTGGGTGCAGGGTGCAGTCAATGCCTGCGGACGGATCGATGTTCTCTACAACAATGTCGGGGTTTCACGGTCCGGTCTTATCGGGGAGCTCTCTGATGAGGATTGGCGCTTCCAGCAGTCAGGCACCCTCGATTGATCCTCGGCATCGTGGTTGTGGTGGGCCGGGTGGTCGTTGTTGAGGGAGCCCGGGTAGTGGTGGTTGTTCCCTGATTCAAGGTGGCACCGGTTCGGGGCATCGTGGTTGTGGCTGCACCCTTGGCCGGTGCTTCGGTTGTCGTACCGCCGTCGGTTTTTGAACCTCCGCCACTACTGCTTCCCACGAATACTCCACCGCAGATCGTCAAAGTAATGATGCCTGCGGCGAGGGTTGCTGAGAGACGACGTCGCCCAGATGACGTGAGGTTTGATGCTGTGCGATCCAGTTCCGTCATGCCCCTCTAGGACATGTCCCTATAGTAAAAGTCCATCAGACTAGATGTCCGCCGGAGTCGGGATCGGTTCTACTTTCGTGCGGGCCGGAGCTCGTCTGAACGATGCCTGAATTGCGCACGGATTGGTCCCACCGAGGTCGTCAGCAGGTGGGCGCGGGAATGAGACAGGTCCATGGCGTCTAGCCTTGGGACGTGGGCCGCAAGAATATTTCTGCGATCTCAGCCAAGCGCCGATGGGCGATCGCGCTGGGTGTTCTTGCCGCTATTTTCGCGTTGTCGTGGTTATCGGGATGTGGTCAGGACGGTGAGTCGCTCAAATGCTCTGGCGACGCCGCCGCCGCCGATCTTGGTGACGGCCAGGTATGTGCCGATAGTGGGTTCCGTCCGTCACTGAATGACTTTGCCTTTCCAAATTGGGGAGGTGTTGATGCAGGGGAAGAGGACGTCAGCGCTTCGACACTTATTGCCCTCTATGGCGCCAACCAAGTGTGTGCAACGGGATCAACAGCGGCCGATTGTGTCCTCACTCCGGTAGCAGAGGAATCGTTGAATCAACTCACTACGTCCCTCGGCGGTGGACGGTGCGAAGGACTCGCAGTCCTCAGCATGCGCTATAACGTCGGGGTTGATGATCCATCGTCTGTGGAGTCTTCCGCATCGTTGACACACGACCTTGTGCGCCCCCAAGCGACACTCGACAGTCAGATCATCAAGTGGTGGGCGACCCAATTCGCTCCCGAAGTTCTGGCGAAGGCCACAGAGTCGCGAAAGAAGGATCCAGCAAAGCTCACTGCCGAATTGGCGAAAGGTCTCGCCAACGGGAATGGCTACACGATCGGGATCTGCGGCGAAGGACTTGGACACGCAGTAACTCCTTTTGCTGTCACTCGCCGTGAGAAGCAGTACGTCATTCATATCTACGACAACAATTATCCCGGCGAACGACGCGAAATTATCGTTGATCGGTCGACACGGTCGTGGAGTTATGACGGCGCGACGGAAAATCCGGACGGAACCGCAGGGACGTGGAGCGGCTCCACCGGCACCTTCGAGATCACTCCAATGGACGCCCGAGTTCCTCCGTTCATGAGCCCATTCACATCCAAGAGTGAGTCGGTAAAGGGTTCGGTCAAAGTTCGTTTGGCAATGAACTCCTCGCCCGGTGACCCGGCTGCCGGACTCCTCGTGACGACAGCAAGCGGAAAGCGCTTCGGAATCGTCAATGGTCAGCTCGTTTCAGATGTGCCCGGCGGCATTTATACCGTTGGGAAAGGAGGCTTGGGAACCTCGCTCACTGAGGTAGAGATTCCTGAGCTTGAAGAGGAATATTCGGTCCAGCCCGTTGCAGCGACAAACGAAGAAAGCACACTTCCTATCGAAGCGACTCTTTCTGTGGTGTCAGCCGACGGAACCAGTACCTCCATGCGCGCAGAGGTTTCGCTTTCAGTCGCCACGTCCACATCAGATGTTGCGTCGTTGGGTTCTGCCTTGAAAATTTCTGCCGATGCCGGGGTAACCGTCGAAGCACGGGGTTCAGTTTCGGTCGTGGTTGCTAGCAATCAAGGCAAGGTGGAAGCCGATCTCGATGCCGGGCAGTCGCTCGTCATGGAATCATCAACGGGTGTCTCAGCAGTCAAAGTTGTTGCCGAGGACGGCACAGTTGCAAGCGAGACCAAACTCGCACGAGTCGATAGCCCACCCCCAAAAGAGCCAACGCCGACCACGACGACGACACGTCCGCCAGATAGTGCGCCGACTATCGGAGCTCTAGGTCTTCCTGCGGTTACGTATGGTCAGGGCGAGGTGGTGACGATCCCGACCCCAGCATCGAATAGCGGGGGGAGATTCAGTTTCTCTAGTAGCGATACGCAAGTTGCCACGATCGACCAGTTGTCGGGGCGATTATCAATAGTGGGCGCCGGACAAACCACAATTACAGGGAGTCAAAGCGCAGCCGAGGGTTTTCTTTCTGGTTCTGTGTCGGGAACATTGACCGTACGACGAGCTGACCCAAGTATTGGTGGGCTCGAACCAATGAACCGATCGTTGGTTGATGGTTCATTTGCTGTGACTTCTCCCTCGTCATCAGGCGACGGAAATTCAATGTGGTCAAGCTCCGATCCTTCGGTTGCGGCGATTGATCCGACTTCTGGTGTGGTGACACCGGTGAGTGTTGGTTTGACGACGATTACGTTCGCTCGAGATCAATCAAGGAACTACTCCGGTGGATCTGTATCGACGACGCTTTCAGTCACTCGAGCCATTCCGTCTTTTGGTGGTTTCTCGGTGGGTAGTCGTCGGTTAGTTGACGGAGCGTTCGCGGCCTATGCGCCTCCGTCGACTAGTTCTGGTGTCGTTTCGTGGTCGAGTTCTGATCTGTCCGTGGCGACCGTTGACCCGGTCACGGGTCTGGTGACGCCGGTGAGTGTTGGGTCGACGACGATTACGTTTACTCGGGCTGAGTCCCCGAGATACGCGTCGGGTTCGACTTCTGCGGTGTTGACGGTGAC
>JBAXGZ010000162.1:0-3003 GCA_037139155.1 Actinomycetes bacterium
GTCGAACTACCGCAAACCCGACGCTTCCTTTCGGGTCGTGCCGCGGTGCTCGTCGGGAGATCCGCTGAGTGACTATCGCCCTCTCCGATCGACCCCTAACGAGCGAGCACCCCGCTACTTGCGGAACGTCGCCTGCTGGAGGCGCTCAATGTGGGAGAACTGACCAGCCCTTACCGAATCGGCCTCAGCGGAACCGGAGTCGTCGTACTTGGATCAGCCGGACCTGGTCTACTTCCAGTCGCATTGGTGAAATCCGCACCCTCGGTCATTGCCCCTCTGAAGTTGGTTTGACCAGTCAACGCCGAATTTTGAAAGTTGGCGTTGCGCAAGTCAGCGTTGAGAAAGTTGACGTTTGCACCACTCGCAAATGCTGCATTCGCTCGTTGGAGAACTGCGCTCGTGAGATTTGCGCCCGAAAGGTTCACGCTTCCCATGGACGCACCTCGAAGATTTGCGCCTGAAAGGTCCGCGTCCTGCAATGTCGATCCTTCGAAGTTCGCTTGGGAAAGATCTGCTCCAGCAAAAACAACGCCCTGAAGACCTTGCCGACTCAAATTCGCTCGGGAGAGGTCCGCTCCACGAAAGTCGATTGCGCATGTGTTCGCTTTGACGCCTTCACAGAAAGTTACTTCGGTGAAGTTCACGTCACTGAGGTCAGAATTCGCAAACGACGTGCCATCGATAATGGCGCCCTCAAGAATTGCGCCGCTGAGATTCGCGTCGGTGATGGGGACGTTCGTGAGGTTGACCCCCGAAAGATTCGCGCCGCTGAGATTCGCACCGGCAAGGTTTGCGCCGAAGAGATTTGCGAAGCCGAGATTTGCGCCGCTGAGATTCGCCCCAGACAGATCTGCATTCGAGAGATCAGCACCGGACAGATTCACGCCGACGGCGTTCGCTCCCTTCAATGAAGCCAGCGAAAGATTCGCTCCTGAAAGATCCAGTCCCCTCCCGGCCCCATCCACTCCCAAGTAGAAACCGGAAAGGTCGACGGCGCGAAGATCAGCATTCGACCTCAGATTCACACCCGAGCCCGCACCCAAGAAGTTGGTCGCGAATGGTTGAGCTCTTTGAGTGAGCAAAGCGCCAGCGGAAAAGTTCTGATCGAACGGAACTGCATTTCTGCAGGTCGGGAAAAAGGCAGTGCTGTCCCTAACGCCACTCTGTCTCGGCGCCACCGGTGTTTCCGCTGGGAGGCCAGGAACTGCAGTCCTCGAAGTGATCCCCTGCCGACCTCTGTACCAACCGAAGATGGAAATAACGCGAAGGCCATTGCCTGGAGTTGAATATGGGCAATCAATGGACCGCGCGGCCATCGATTCCGTCCAGATCCCGGGCCACGAATTGCTCTCCACTCCGCCCCCGTTGATCCGCGCCCAAGGGGTGCCAGGATTCAGACTCGCTAAGAACGAGTTCAGGGAACTTCCGGTGTCGGAGTTGTGACCCGGTGAACCGCCAACCGATGTGTAGAGCCGGGTTACTTCCGCGGTTGTCGCCACGTTCCATGAGAGCCGCAACGTTGCACCAGCAATGGCTTGAGGGTCACGGCGATTTTCACTGTCCAACAACTGCGTGCGAACCAAGTCGGAACCAGCAGCATCGAACGTGCACCCCCCTCCGACGTTCGTCCCGGTGTCCGGACACCTTGGCCGGTTACGCTCCGGTTCGATAGCACCGGTTACCTGTGCAGCGCCACCACCGGGTATCCAGACGTTTCCGGTGCGCGCGTCGAAGACCACATCTTGGGGAATCAGTGCCGGCAACGTCGTGAACTCGGAGCGCACGAGTGATATGAAATCCGCCTGTCGCTCATCAAGAGTTCTTTGACTGCCCCGATAGGTCGACGGGTCGCCATTCCTTAATGCCACGTCGGTCGGCGCCCACCGCAACGCTTCGAACCCCGCATACTGGGCCTGAAGCGACATCATCGTTTGGGCGATTTCCCGCATTTCCACCGAATCTGGTCGGGTGATGTACCGCTTTGTCTCGAGAAAACGGCCGTAGTTAAACAGGGCCGAGTTCTGACCGGGTCGAATCAGCGCGGCAAGAGAGGAAACAGCGCCGGACACCCGGAAGGTCGCTCCGTTGAATGCGGCGACACCCGAGTCCCATTCGCGGTTGTAGTTCGCCCGATCGTTCTGGAACTGGCGGGTCGCATCGTCAATGGCCCTCTGGTCGCCGCCGGCCAGAGCAGTGACAAGTCCTTCGGCAGACCTGACGTAGGGGTCGAAGAAATATCGGTTGAACAGGGTGATCTGACTTCCATAGGCCGCAAGGGTGTTCTGATCCCTTGCGACATTGGCGCGACGCAGTTCAGTATCGATCGCCGAAACTTGACCCGACAGGACATCCAATTTGGCCTGAATTTCGGAAAGTCGAGACGCAATCTCAGCGAGCTGAATTGGCGCATCATCTTGTTCTCCGGTGAGGCCCTTGAAAATTTTGATCAGAGGCTCGAAAACCTTCCCAGCGCCAGTGGCGTTTGCCAACCCCTGAACCACACCCCACAACACGTCGTTGGCAACGGTTGGGAGCCGGCTGACGGTCTGAACATTGCTCAGTTCCACCGTTTCCGCCGGTCGAAGAACAGTGCCCTTCGACGCGGAACAACCTGCAATCAGGAACGCCGCTAACGCAACGGCGCCAATCTGCACCAACCTGGACTTTTTCATTACGAGTCGCCTTCCAAATCAGACACGAGAAGGGCACTATCGACTGCCCCGAGACCAAGAACCCGCTTCATCACCTGAAAACTTTCCTGAAGCCAAGTCACGCAAACTCGGGTTTCAGCCGGTGAGACTACAGAAAAATCTCTGTCATTTATGGCAGGGCCAGCCGGAGCCATGGTGATTTCGGTTTTGGGGCTTGCGTGACCGCTGGTGAGGTCCGGAGCGTCAGCAGCCTTGACGATTTGGCTGCTGCAGTGCCGTGTCCGACTCGTCGATCGCCCGGTTGACGCGAGCCAGTGCGTCGGTGTTCCAGGTAAGCGCAGTCTGTGAGTCC
>JBAXGZ010000163.1:0-2950 GCA_037139155.1 Actinomycetes bacterium
GTGGGCGTTGAGGGACTCGAACCCCCGACCCTCTCCTTGTAAGGGAGATGCTCTAGCCAACTGAGCCAAACGCCCGAAGGGGGCCAGCGTAGCCGTGGTCAGTCGAGGTGTTTTTCCGCATCCCGCGGATCGGCCGTGTGCGTGGCGTTCACCCTTGCCAGCGCCACCATTGCTTCTGCCGTTTCGAACTGGAGCTCGGGCAATGCGTCGGGAGCGAACCACTTCACTTCCACAATCTCTGGTGAGGTTGGGCGCACTTCGCTGATTTCTGACAGAGCTACCGGACGAGCCCGATAGACGACATCGACACGTTGCGGATCAGCATCGACGACGACCGCGGGTGGTCCAACAAATTCAACCGCAATACCAACTTCTTCGAAGACTTCGCGACGAGCACCGACCTCCGGAGCTTCACCGCGCTTGAGCAATCCACCAGGAATGCCCCACTTCTTCCTGTAGGCCTGACGCACGAGAAGGATCGCACCGTCAGGTCGTTCGATAACGCAGATCGCGCCGACGGTGTACGAAGGCGACACGGTTCGAACCGTGATGCGTCGAACCGAACGCGGGAACAACCGAAACACGCGCAATGCAGCGCGATGCAGTCGAGCTCCTGGTGAACGATCCATAACCAAAGCCTACGGGCGCTTAATGCTCCGACGCGCATCGACGAGTTGAGTCAAGAGTTCCGGCGTAGCCGCGGCAACTGGGGTACGGCGATCAGCGTGTTCAAGCACAACAAGGTCGCGGTCCTCCGCATCAGCAATCACTGCGCCCGCTTCCTGACAGACAAGTAGCCCGCCGAGGTAATCCCATGATCCATGCGCGTTCCACGAGCAATCGATGTAGCCGTCGACGACACCACAAGCGACGGCACAGAGATCAAGTGCACAAGCCCCGAGAGATCGAAATTGATACCAACCAAGCCAATGATCGGGGTAACCCGAAAGCGCAACCAGCGACTCGCGCATCTTCGTCGCACCCGATGGGGTGATCGCGTTTCCATTACGGGTTGCTCCCCCGCCGCGCAACGCTTCGAATCGGTCGCCCGTCGCCAAATTGATCACGAGCGATGCACGAGCCCCGTCACCATCGACCGCACACAGGCTGGTTGCGTACCAAGGGATGCCGCGACTGGCGTTTGTCGAACCATCAAGTGGGTCGAGGACGACGGTGATTGCTGCGTCTGGCCGATGTCGACCGGACTCCTCTGACAGCACACCAACACCGGCTCGTTCGAGCACCTCGAGGGCAGCAGCATCGGCGGCGAGGTCGCTGTGATACTGCCCAGCACGGGTCCCGGCCAAGCCCCAATCATCGAGATTCCCAAGCGCAGCGCGGATCGCTTCGGCGGTTTCATCGAGGACTTCAAGCAGGATTCTGTCGTCCATGAGGTCGACGGTAGCCTGACCTTCGTGGCGATCATCGACGTTCCCGGCTTCATTGCTGATCTCAAAGACCACGCGGTCGACCATGCCTTCCATGTGCACGACGAACGCCACTTCATCGAGACCTATTCGATGCGTCAGGCGTGGGAGATCGATCTGCACCCCGAAGACGCTTGCGGCGGCCCACTCGACCTCCACCTCTCACTTGAAGTCGATCCGCGCATCATGATCGGGTTCGAGGACAAGATGCTCGAGATCCCCGAGGGCGATGATCCCGTCGGTGGCTTCTCCTTCCCCCTCGCATTCACGTGGACATTGCCACCGCTTCAATACCCCCCTGACCTTCTTGTGCTGGCCACTGAACTTGCGGGAATCGGCGGCATTGAGTTGCCCCTCGAAGTGTCGGCAATCGACTCCTTTGCGTCGGTCACCGATGCTCCCGAACGAAGCCTCACCATTGTTTCCCGCATCGAAGTTGGTCTCGACCGCATCTACCTCGGCCAAGAACAGATGTGCGATGTCCTCGACACCTGTCACAACGTGAGTATCTGGCTCCTTGATCGAGCAGTAATCTGGCTCGGCGAGGGTTGATCAGTCCTCAACGATGCGATTCATTGCGACCACGGACCTTCCCGATGCGGTTCCCCAATTCGCGCGTCTCCAACACGATGAATGGCATCACCTCTATCCAACATGGACCGTGGAGAACTACGCGCACGAACTCCGGACCGCGTCCTGGGATGGGAAACTCACTGAGTCATCCCACCTTGCGTGGTTCGCTCTTGACGATCACGGCACACCAGTCGGTGTCGCAATGCTTCTCGGAACCGGAGAGCTTGAACCCGCCGACGAAGTCGAAATGCAAGGACCATGGTTCGCCGGGCTTGTCGTTGAGCCCGCGTCACGGTCGCAGGGCTACGGTGCCGCGCTCTTGCATCACGTCATGAAACAAGCTGCTGCACTTGGCTACCACCAACTTCGACTGGTGACTGAAGGTGGGACGGGGTACTACGAAAGACATGGTTGGGTGGTTGAGCGAGTCGTCACTCTGAATTCGACGCCGAACACGGTGATGTTCACTACTGTCGAAATATGAATCTCACGCCGGTTGCAGGTCACCTCGGTGCAGTGGTCTCCGACATCGACCTGACACAGATTGGTTCCGATGGCATTACGGCGCTCAAAGTTGCCCTCAATGAGCACCTCGTTCTCTTCTTCCCCAATCAGGGAAAGATGACCGACGAACAACAAGTCGAGTTCAGTCTGAACTTCGGGGCTCCGTACTTCCACCCGATTGCCCGAGCGTCGGGGGTGACCGAGTTCAAGGCTGGCCGCATCATCGACGATGTTGATCATCCGCCCTATCAAGATAAATGGCACACCGATGTCAGTTGGGATCCGGAACCGCCAGTGTTCGGAACATTGCGGATGGTCGATCGACCCGAACGCGGCGGCGACACAGTGTTCGTTTCTAGCTACGCCGCGTACGACGCACTGAGCGATGCGATGAAAGCAGCGCTCGACGGACTTACTGCATGGCACGGACTCGGCGACGAGATGTC
>JBAXGZ010000164.1:0-2887 GCA_037139155.1 Actinomycetes bacterium
GATCTACAGGTTGCGACAACATGGGCCGACGCGGAACTACGCGGGAGAAGCCCTGCCGATCCCCTTCCCGCCGATCCCGACTGGGCCGGCGGGACGATGCTGACCGATGTACAAACTGTTCAGTCAACGGCGACTCCCACCGCGCTATTCCGCGCGATCTGCGGAATCGGTGGCGAGCGCGGTTGGCTCGCCGGGGACTGGTTATGGACCATCCGAGGCTGGATCGACCGATGGTTCGGTGGCGTTGGCATGCGCCGAGGCCGTCGTCATCCTGAAGAACTCCGCGTGGGCGATCCGCTCGACTTCTGGAGAGTTGAGGCCCTCGAGCCGTCGCGTCTCGTACGCCTTCGTGCCGAGATGAGACTGCCAGGAGAAGCATGGCTCGAATGGCGAATCGAACCGAACGAGGACGGTTCGGCCACGGTCACCCAACGAGCACTCTTCCATCCACGAGGCCTCGCTGGTCGCTTGTACTGGCTCGCTGTCGCCCCATTTCATTCCATGATCTTCCGCCCAATGCTCGAGCGACTTTGTGCCCTCGCCGAGGGCAGGAAATCCGAACTCACGCCTTAGAGTCGCCCCGTGAACCGTTTCCAACTGCAGCACCGCTTCATCCGATTTGTCGCGCTCCCCGCGATCGTGATCGGTGCTGCTGGTGTCGTAGCCACCCTCCTCAACCGCGGAAGTTCGGGGCCGGTCCGTTTCTCCCGACGCTGGTCGCGAAACCTTCAGGTAGCGAAACTGGCAGCACGAACGGGTGGTTCATGGGCGTCATGGAGAGCGCGTCGAATCTTCGCCGATGCCGGTGACCGCCGCGAGATCGATACCCGTTTCGAACTCAAGACCGCAGCCCACATCACCGAGTCGCTCGGAGAGATGAAGGGTGCGCTCATGAAGATCGGACAAATGGCGAGTTATCTCGACCACGGACTTCCCGAACATGTTCGCGTTGTCCTCGCCGAGCTTCAGCACAATGCCCCGCCCATGTCGGCAGAACTTGCAGCCGGCGTCATCATGACCGAGCTCGGTGCTCGGCCCGAGCGCATCTTCGCTCAATGGGATCCGGTTCCCATTGCATCAGCATCGATTGGTCAGGTGCACCGGGCCCTCACCCACAGCGGTGAGGCTGTTGCTGTCAAGGTTCAGTACCCCGGTGTTGCCGAAGCGATCGAGTCCGACCTCGACAACGCCAGCCTCATCTTCGCTGGTCTCGGTTTCCTGTTCCCCGGACTCGAGCAAGACGCAATCGTCACCGAATTGCGTGAACGGCTCATCGAGGAACTCGATTACAGCAACGAAGCGCGCAATCAGGAACTCTTTCGCACTGCCTATCTCGGTCATCCGACCATTCATGTTCCGCGAGTCTTCGAAGAGTTCTCGACGAGTCGAGTCCTAACAACTGAACTGGCCGACGGTGTGCATTGGAACGAGATGCTCACATGGAGCCAAGAGGAAAAGAACCTTTCGGCCGAGACCCTTTACCGCTATGCGTTCGGAAGCCTCTTCCGTCTCGCCGCGTTCAATGGCGACCCACACCCGGGCAATTACCTGTTCCGTCCGGGAGGCCAGATCACGTTCCTCGACTACGGCCTGGTGAAGCGGTTCACTCCCACCGAGGTCATCGATTTCGGCGACATGATCCAGAGCGTTGTCCTCGAGCCCGATGTCGCCGAATTTCGCACGATCGTCGAGCGCATTGGGCTGCTTCCTTCAGGTCTCGACGTGTCCGATCAGGACGTCTTCGATTACCTCAAGCATTTCTACGATTTCGTGCATGAGGACGGGATCTACACGATCACCCCTGAGTTCGGTTCGGAGTCGATTCGAAGGATCTTCGATACCACCGGACCCTTCACCAAGATCCAGAAAGCGGCGAACGTTCCGCCAAGTTTTGTCGTCATCCAGCGCATCAACCTCGGCCTGTATTCAATGTTCGGCGAACTCCACGCAACGGGGAACTGGCGGCGCTTGGCCGAGGAAATCTGGCCCTTCGTTGACGGCCCACCATCGACTCCGATGGGGCTGGAGATCGAAGAATGGGCCCGCCGTCGCCGATCCGAGCCCAAGGATGCGATGCTGTCGAGGTGACTCACGCCGACGACACTCCTCTCACTAGCGCCCACGATCGTTGGGTCGACCGGGATGCCGCTGTCGTCTGGCATGGCTTCACTCAGATGTCGACCTACGCGGAGAATCGACCTGTCATCGTTGAGTCGGCGGAGGGTCGAGAACTCATCGACGTCGACGGAACCCGATACCTCGACGCGATCTCGTCGCTTTGGGTGACAACCCTCGGCCATGGGGTACCAGAACTCGACGCAGCTGCTCGCGAACAACTCGATCGGGTCGCCCACAGCACCATGCTTGGCAACGGCAACCGAACAACGATCGAGTTGGCCGAGGCACTTGCACCGCGCGTCCCCGTAAGCGAACCCCACTTTCTCTTCGCGTCTGATGGTGCTGCCGCGGTCGAGCAGGCGATCAAGATTGCCTTCCAGTACTGGACCAACCAAGGCATCGCCGGACGCTCGCGCTACCTCGCACTCGGGGGCGCGTACCACGGGGACACGATCGGTTCGATCTCAATCGGAGCAGGCGGTTTCGGCACCGACGTGTTCGATCCCCTTCGCTTCGATGTGCTTCGCGCTCCGGGATACGACGATCCCGGCTGGGCCGATACCGCAGTCGCAATGATTCGTGCCCATGCTCACGAACTCGCCGCCGTCGTCATTGAACCCTTGGTTCAGGGAGCGGCCGGAATGTGGGTAACTGATCCCGAATCAGTCGAGCGCGTCGGCGACGCATGTCGCGAACACAATGTGCTGCTGATTGCCGACGAAGTGGCGACCGGCTTTGGTCGAACCGGCACGTTGTTCGCCACCGAACA
>JBAXGZ010000165.1:0-2855 GCA_037139155.1 Actinomycetes bacterium
ACCTTGGGTGAGGTTGGCGAACTATTTGGCGGATTGAGTGGGAAGTCCAAGGCGGACTTCGACGGCGGGAACGCGCGGTATGTCACATACATGAATGTGTTTTCGAACATTGTCACTGATGTGGAAGGTGAAGACCGAGTTCAAATCAATGAAGGCGAACGGCAACGGCGGCTGCGCCGTGGTGACATCTTGTTCACGGGGTCATCGGAATCGGCAGGCGAATGCGGAATGTCCTCTGTTGTTACAAGAGAGCCGCCAGAGCCGCTCTACCTCAACAGTTTCTGCATCGGCTACCGGATGGTCGACGCTGAACTCTTCAATCCTGAATTCGCAAAGCATCTCTTCCGGTCCACGCCGATGAGACGGCAGATCGTGCAAACCGCCAACGGAGTAACTCGCTTCAACGTTTCAAAGTCGCGACTCGCAAAGGTCTCGATCCCGATTCCTCCGGTTGAGGTGCAGGAACGCATCGCTGGGATTCTCGACAAGTTCGATGCGCTAGTCAATGATCTATCGGTCGGTCTTCCTGCGGAGTTGGCTGCTCGTCGGTCGCAGTATGAGTACTACCGCGATCGCCTGCTTTCCTTCGAGGAGGCTGCGTGAGCGAGGGCGGCGGGACTCGGTATGAACCGATTGCGTTCAGTGCGGACAGCACTGTTGTGGCGGAGTTTGTTCCTGATCTGGCTGCGGCGGCGAGTTATCAGTCCGAGGCTGATCTTGAGCGGGAGTTCATTAAGACGCTGAAGGGTCAGGCCTATGAGTATCTGACGATCACGACTGAGGAACAACTGGTTGCGAATCTTCGGACCCAGTTGGAGGCGGTGAACTCATTCTCGTTCTCTGATGCGGAGTGGGACAGGTTCTTCACTGAACGTATTTCTGGGGAGAAGGATGGGATTGTCGAGAAGACGATTCGGATCCAGGAAGATCATGTGCAGTTGCTGCAACGCGATGCTGGTTCGACCAAGCACATTGTCTTGATCGATAAGAACAACATTCACAACAACCGTCTGCAGGTCATCAACCAGTACGAGGCTGAGGGAACCTACGCCAATCGGTATGACGTGACGATTCTGGGGAACGGCCTGCCGATGGTGCATGTGGAACTGAAACGCCGTGGTGTTGATCTGCGTGAGGCGTTCAATCAGATCAACCGCTACCAGCGTGAATCGTTTTGGGCTGGTTCAGGGCTGTTCGAGTACGTGCAGTTGTTCGTGATCAGCAATGGCACATTGACGAAGTACTACAGCAACTCGGTTCGCTCCCAGCATCTCGGCGAGAACGCCGGTGCGAAGCGTTCACGTAAGACGTCGAACTCGTTTGATTTCACGAGTTGGTGGGCGGATTCGACGAACAAGCCGATCGAAGACCTTGTTGGTTTCACCAAGACGTTCTTTGCGAAGCATTCGCTGCTTAATGTGCTCACCAAGTACTGCGTGCTGACTGCTGACCGAATGCTGCTGGTCATGCGTCCGTATCAAATTGTTGCTACCGAGCAGATCCTGCGTCGGGTTGAGGTTGCCACGAATTACAAGCAGTGGGGGACCGTTGAAGGTGGGGGCTATATCTGGCACACCACTGGCTCGGGCAAGACTCTTACGAGTTTCAAGACTGCACAGTTGGTGACGAAGGTTCCGTCGATCGACAAGGTCCTGTTCGTCGTCGACCGCAAGGATCTCGACTATCAGACGATGCAGGAGTACGACCGCTTCCAAAAGGGTGCGGCGAACTCGAACACATCGACAAAGGTGTTGAAGTCGCAGTTGGAGGATCCGAATGCTCGGATCATCATCACCACGATCCAGAAACTCAGCACTTTCATCAACGCCAACAAGGGCCATGCCATTTATGACGGTCATGTGGTGATCATTTTCGACGAATGCCATCGCTCACAGTTCGGCGACATGCACACCTCGATCACCAAAGCCTTCAAGCGATACCACTTGTTCGGTTTTACGGGGACACCGATCTTCGCTGCGAACGCTGGTGCGGGAGGCAACCCGCAGTTCCGCACGACCGAGCAGGCCTTCGGCGAAAAGCTGCATACCTACACGATCGTTGATGCGATCACCGATAAGAACGTTCTGCCGTTCCGTATTGATTATGTGAGCACCATCAAGACGCCCGAAGCGCTTGATGACAAGCAGGTCACGGCGATCGACAAGGAAAAAGCCCTTCTTGCCCCTGAGCGGATGAGCCAGGTCGTGGCCTACATCCTCGAGCACTTCGATCAGAAGACCAAGCGCGGCGAGAACTACCCGCTCGCAGGCAAACGAGTCCACGGCTTCAACGCCCTGTTCGCCACCGCTTCGATCGAAGCGGCCAAGCGTTATTACAACCAGTTCTTCTTATTGCAGAAAGACCTGCCCGAATCCAAGCGACTGAAAGTCGGCATCATCTACAGCTTCCCGGCGAACGAAGCCGTCGACGGCGATCTGTTGGACGAAGAAGAATTCGAAACCGACAAACTCGACAACAGTTCCCGTGAGTTCCTTGACGACGCAATCAGTGACTACAACGACATGTTCGGCACGTCCTTCGATACGACTGCGGACAAGTTCCAGAACTACTACAAAGACCTGTCACTGCGGTTGAAACGTCGTGAGATCGACATCGTCATCGTCGTCAACATGTTCCTCACCGGCTTCGACGCCACCACCCTCAACACACTCTGGGTTGATAAGAACCTGCGATCCCACGGTCTCATCCAGGCGTTCTCCCGCACGAACCGGATCTTGAATTCGGTGAAAACCTTCGGAAACATCGTCAGCTTCCGAAACCTCGAACAAGAAACGAATGACGCAATCGCCCTGTTCGGCAACAAGGATGCTCGCGGCATCGTTCTGCTCAAACCC
>JBAXGZ010000166.1:0-2772 GCA_037139155.1 Actinomycetes bacterium
CTTGATCTCGCTGGAAAACGCGTTGCGGTCATCGGCACCGGCTCATCGGGCATCCAGAGCATTCCAATTATTGCGGAGCAGGCCCTTCATCTGACCGTGTTTCAACGCACTCCAAATTTCGCCGTGCCGGCCCAGAACGGTCCCCTCGATCCCGAGGCGGTCGCAGAACTCAAACACCGGTACCGCGAGCACCGTGCCGCGCAGCGCAGATCCTACGGCGGCGTCATCAACGAACAGTCGGAGCAATCCGCATTAGAGGTTGATGCCGAAGAACGGATCCGACGTTTCGACGCGATCTGGGACGAAGGAAACCTCTTCGGTTTCCTCGGAAGCTTCAACGATGTCATGTTTGATCCGGCCGCTAATGCCATCGTCGCCGAGTACCTACGCGATCGGATCCGTGGGATTGTTAACGATCCGGAAACCGCTGAACTTCTCTGCCCCACCACCTATCCGGTAGGTGCAAAACGTTTGTGTCTGGACTCGGGATACTTCGAAGCATTCAACCGGCCGAATGTCACGCTTGTTGATCTGCAACGGACCCCGATCCTCCGCATCGTCGCAGATGGAATCGAAACAACCGAAGAATCCTTCGATTTCGACGTGATCGTGTTCGCCACTGGATTCGATGCAATGACGGGACCATTACTCGGTCCAGAAATTATTGGCGAAGAAGTGAGCCTTCGTGAGGCATGGGACGCCGGACCCCGCACCTACCTCGGTATCATGTCGCACAGCTTCCCGAACCTGTTCATGATCACAGCCCCTGGGAGCCCGTCGGTTCTGACCAACATGATCGTGAGCATTGAACAGCACGTCGAGTGGACCACCGATTTGATGGCTTGGATGCAGGAACATTCCAAACACTCGATTGATCCCGATCTCGATGCACAGGACGCCTGGGTCGAACATGTCAATGAGATTGCGGAGTTCACCCTGTTTCCAAAGGGGAACTCTTGGTACCTCGGCGCCAATGTTCCCGGCAAGCCTCGAGTGTTTATGCCGTATATCGCAGGTGTTGACGCGTATCGAGAGGTCTGCGAAGAGGTGGCTGCCGATGGCTACCGGGGATTCTCGCTGCGCTGAAATGACCGGGCTGGGACTACAACCGCACGCTATGTCAGATCACGGAATGCGACCGAAGGTCATAATCGGACCGTAGGTCCACCAGCCATTCATCGGGGTAACGGCAACACCGCGGGCGGTATGGAGGATCTGATTTCCTCCGATATAAATCGCCACGTGCTGGGAACCATTCACGCCCCAGAAAACGAGATCGCCTGGTTGTAACTGGGACTCGGAAATACGAATGGTCGACTGATACATCGCGCCGCTGTAGTGAGGCAGGGAGATACCAACCTGCAGGAAGGCCCAACGAACGAAACCAGAACAGTCGAAGACGTCAGGACCTTCCGCAGCCCAGACATACTCGGCACCGAGTTTGGTCATGCCAGCCGCGATGGCTCTGGAGACCTCGCCACGAATACTGCCGGGGTTCGGATTGGGAGCAGCGCTCGAGCCAGAACCTCTCGACGCCGCCGCTCGAGCGTTTGCCTCGGCGGCACGTGCCGCTGCGATACGAGCATTCTCGGCGTCGACGAGCACCTTAAGTTCACCCTGAACACGGGCGTTAACAGCAGCCTGTTCATTCGCGGCATCGTCGGCAGCTTTCTTCAACTGCTCAATTTCAGCAGCCTTCGCCGATGTTGCAGCCTCGGCAACCTTGAGGCGCACGCCATCTTCTTCGGCCTTCTGACGCGCCGCATTCAGCGCATCAACGAGATCCTGACGGCTCCCCGAGATTGACTGAAGGTACGTACGCTTCTGCACCCCTGTGCTTGAATCGTTCGTAATCAGCGCGTCGAACTCGGGGCTGTCGTTGCCGGTCTGGTAGGCGGTGATCGCGTATCGGCGGAGATCGCCCCGGCGCTTCTCAGCTTCGGCACTGGTCTGGGCGGCAAGTACCTTGGCCGCGTCCACCCGCTCTTGAGCAGCGCGCAGTTCGTATCGGGCACTTTCGTACTGACCATTGAGTTCCTGGGCCCGCGACTGAAGCTGGTCGAGCTTTGCGCCAATCTGTGCGGCTTCGGACCGCTTGTCAGAAATGGAGTCGGCTCCCGCCGGGCCCACGACGACCGCTCCGCCGAGCACCGCTACCAGCACGACGAAAGCAGCCGCCAAGGTACGAGTCGATGGACGAGACCGTTTCACAACTGACACCTTGCCACTCTTCGAGGCTCCACGCGCGTACCCGGCAGGGCCGGAAATGCCGAAATTCTCGGCAGGGATCGAGCCCCGGGTAGGGGGTGGAGTTCCGCGCAACATGTTGCAGAATCTTTACAGACCACCCTCAGACCCGCAACGCGACCCCAAAATTATCCCAACTCAGGCGAACCGAAGGGCTCGATGCCTTCGCGCGATGCGATCGCGGATATCCACTGCTCCCAGACCGCACCCTGCAATGGTCGCGAAAGGGACAGTTTCCCCTGATGGCCATCTTAGCGTGACCATCAAGGGACGGCCAAGGCTCCGAGACCAGGGGGAAGCACGCAAATGGCGACAACGACGATTCTTGACGGGCTGTGGTTCGGGGAGGGACCACGTTGGCATCAAGGTCGACTGTGGTTCAGCGATATGCACGGCCATCGGGTGATCTCGACTGACCTCAGCGGCGAGTTCAGGACCGAAGCCGAAATGACCGACGACGAACCCTCTGGACTTGGCTGGCTGCCCGACGGCCGTCTGCTTGTCGTCGCTATGGAAAGCCAACAG
>JBAXGZ010000167.1:0-2759 GCA_037139155.1 Actinomycetes bacterium
GCGTCATTTATGGAACCGCTGGGCTGGCGGGTGCCCTTCACCCTCGGCCACGAGGTCGGAGGCCATGTCGCCGCCCTCGGACCGGGTGCACTTGGTTTCGAGGTCGGGGAAGCCGTTGCCGTCATTAGCCCCCATTCCTGTGGCCATTGCATTTGGTGCGCTCGCGGTCAGGACAACAATTGCGATGACTCCCTCGTCGGACGTGGGTACGGGATCGACGGTGGTCTCGCGCGATACGTGTTGGTCGCGACCACGAGAGAGCTCGTGAAGCTCCACACACTCGATCCGGTGATCGCCGGTCCGCTCACTGACGCTGGAGCTACGTCGTACCACGCCGTAAAGCGTGCCCTCCATCGGATCCCACCGGGTGGTTCCGCCGTCGTCATCGGCGCCGGCGGCCTGGGCTCCTACGCCGTCCAGCACCTACTCGCGCTGACCAGTGCCAGAGTCGTTGCAATTGATGTCTCAACTGAGCGACTTTCCTATGCCGCTGAACTCGGGGCTCACGACACGCTTGAAGGCGTCAACGATGACACGACCAGTGAACTGCACCGCCTTCTCGGCGGAGGTGCCAATGCCGTTTTCGACTTTGTCGGTATCGACCAGACAATTACCCACGGTTTGCAATCAACCGCCAAAGCCGGCGCGTACGCCCTTGTCGGGGCGGGCAATGGATCGCTTCGGGGAACGATGTTCGACAAACTTCCTCGTGACGGAGAGGTGTTCTCGTTCCAAGCGCCGACCATTGCCGACACACTCGAGGTCATTGCTCTCGCCGAAAGCGGGAAGTTGCGAGTCGACGTCGACCTCTTTCCCTTAGACCGTGTCGCAGAGGCCTACGAAAAGATGGAGAACGGCGAATTGCGAGGAAGAGCAGTCGTCATTCCCGACTAGGACGACGAAAGTTCGTCACCGTCAGTCTGCAAGTACGGGGTCGCTTGGAGATCGTCGACGAGCCGAAGCAAAAGTTGACCAAGCTGAACGCGCTCTTCCGGCGTCCAGTCCTCAAGAGCTCTTGAGAGTTGCGCGCTCCGGACCCGCTCGAAGCGGCGGGCCATTGCTCGTCCCTCTGGAGTCGCAACGACCAGCACGATGCTTCCGTGCTGGGGACTCGACCGACGGTCGACCAAGCCCTCGTCTTCGAGGACCCGGACCTGACGGCTCACTGCACCAGTGTCCATGCGAGCGGCCCGGGCGAGGTCACCCACCGGCAGTGGCTCACGATCGCCAAGGGCTCGAAGGACGCTCATCGCCTGCTGAGGAAGCGCCACTCGAGCTGCACCAGCCATGCCGGCATGAACCCGACGACTCGAAAGGAGTCGCTGAAGACGGGTCAATCCCAACCTCACTGATTGCAACTGAAGTTCTATGGCGTCCTGATCGTCGAGATCATCTTGCGCGTCCATTGAAGTTGCCCTCAGGCTCGTTGAAACGCAGGACTCTGGTGATCGGGAACGACATCAAGCGGTACGGCAATCTCGGCAACAGTCGGCCCGATCCTGTCGGCAAGGGGTTGCAGCGCAGAAATGTCGACTCCGTAAACACCAGCCGCATTCTCCGCCAGCACCTTGCGCAAATCAGTTTCGTTCCATGTGTTGAAACTGTGTCGAATCGATTCGATGCTGAGCGGCGAACAGGCTTCGTTATGTGGATAGTCGCTGCCCCACATGCATTTGTCGATGCCGATTTGGTGGAACGTGGCCGCCTCACCTGGAGAAGGGAAACTCGAGCCCAAGAAACAGTTGCGCTTGAAGTAGTCGGAGGGTTTGTGGGGCAGAACGCCAGACTCGGGCATCCCGATCTCTCCAATGCGGCCGCGAACCATCGAGGAATGGAGATCATCCATGCGTTGAAGCACTGGAGGAACCCACGATGCACCTTGTTCTGTCATAACGAACTTGAGGCCGGGGAACCGCTCGAAGACTCCAGACATGGTGAGGTGCCAGAGGGCGCGATTCGCGAAGAATGGCGCTTCGAGAACGAACATCGTGATTGCCGCGTCGTGCTTGCCGTAGTTCGGGATTCCGCTGCCTCCGGCATGATGCGTGATCGACATGTCCAGTTCCTGACACGTTGCCCACAACGGGTCATAGGCGGCCGAGAAAAGCGGTTCGATCCACGGAGTATCGGGCGAGACCCCAGGCAGCAGGATGCCATTGAGTCCGTTTTCCTTGGCCCAAACGACATCGTTGATCGCCTCATCGACATCGTTCAATGCGATTTGAGCGAGACCAACACGACGCATCGGCGCTTCGGCCACGAAGTCGATCAGCCAACGGTTGTGCGCACGGAGTCCGGCAACGCGCTTGGGGAACTCCTCAGGAGAGGGCGCCGGGGCGATGACAACACCGGTCGGGAAAAAGGGCGGAACCGTATTGGGGAAGAGGATTTCGCACGCGGTGCCCTCAGCATCGAGATCAGCGAGACGACGATCTGAGTCCCAGTTGCGGGTGCGACCATCGTCTTGTAAATCGCGGAAGGGATTGGAGTACTTGCCCCTCCATGCATCGAACTCGTCGCGCCATTCGGGATCGAGATACTCGCGGTACTGAGCGTGACTCCCCCCGGCATGCCCGTCAGCGGAAATGATGACGTAATGGTCGTTCGGTGCCATGTGTCGCTCCTGAGGTCGTGACCTATGCGCCCTCGACGGGCCTGGGCTGATCGTAGATGGAACTGTTGACCCAGTCAAGAGTTGAACAAAGGTCCGGTGAGTCCATGACCACAGATCAGTCAAGCAATTGAAAATAGGGAAGCCA
>JBAXGZ010000168.1:0-2727 GCA_037139155.1 Actinomycetes bacterium
GCTCGTCGTTGCTCTGGCGTGTAGGGCGTTGTATCGGGGTGGAGGGCTGCTGCAAGGGCGTCAAGCTTGACGACTCGCCCTGTTGGTAGTGGTGCTGTTGCGGTTCGAATAAATCGATACGAAATCAAGGTGTCGCGAAGACCAGAGGTATCGAGCCAGTTGGCCACGCCGGGATCAGAATGGCAAACAACGATCCGGAATCGCCCATCGGGATCGATCGTGACTTGCGTACCGTTACGACTGCACACTCGGGTCGCTATGTCGAGAGACTCGAACCAACCGCCGTTGTAGAGCAGGAAGTTCCATGTCCACGCCTCGGGCGCTTCGCTTTCGATAATGAATGCTTCGTCGTCGCCTATTGAACAAAATCCGGATCCGTAGGCAATGTCTGTGGCTCCTCCGAGAGCGGAAGAAGCTGCACTAATGGTGTTGATCTCGGACGAACTTCTTGCATTCGTGACATAACCGTTCCAAAAGCGAAGTGAAGATTCGATCCAAACCCGTGCGGTGCGGATGTTGTGCGCGATTTCAGCGTCCGTCAGAGATGGTTTCGATTGCCCCTCGTTCCCGATCTTCTCGATCCGGTAGTCGCCCGGTCTCTCCACTGCCCAGTCGTTGAAATACTCACGGATGCTGACGATCCGAGCGTTCGGATCGAGCTCCATCCAGTTCGCGGCATTCGTTTCGTTCGTTGGGCTCACAATGAGTTCGAAGTTTCCGTCTTCATCGGTGACGAGTTGGTCATGCCAAATCTCGCCATACACGCCGAATTCGCCGAGTTGCATATCCCCTTGATGGAGCGAGAAAAGAAATCCGTGTGTGTTCGCGCCATTGCCCGTGATCCGATACGCCTCGGTGCCGCGAATCGTCGCTCGCAGATAGCGGTTATCGACATTGGGTCCGCCCCATTTCGTGACGTCATCGTCGTATCGGTAGAACGAGGGGAAATCAGGGTCGCTGAATTCCAAGGCCCATTGGAGGGCGAATGTGCTGAGTCGGGCGAGGTAGCGATAGCCCTCGGCGGTTTCACGTGCTCCGACCGGAAATGGCTCAGACGCAAGTTCTTTTCCGAGTTGGTCGAGCGATTGGGCGAATTCTTCCCATGCCTCTGACGCGAGAGCTTCGGTGTTCATTGGATCAATCGCCCCGATTGGTTGGCATTCTTTGGGTTACGGCTCATCGGGGAGTCCGTAGATGGTGCGGGCTCCTGCGCTCATAAATCCGACCGCATCTTTTTTGGGTAGTGCTCGCAACATGTCATAGGTCGCCCGGTTTTGATCGCCGGCGACCCACGTTGGTCCGTTGGTCAGGTTGGCGAGTCCTTCTCGTGCGACATCGTTCGGATCCATGCCAGGAAATTCGGCACTGCCAATTCGAGCACCGCTGCGTTCCATCGCTGGGGTGTGCGTTGCTCCTGCGACGAGAGCGAGGACGTCGACTCCTTGCGGTTTGAGTTCGGCCCAGAGGCCTTCGGCGAGGTTGACATCAAAGGCCTTTGTTGCCGAATACGTGGCGGTGCGCGCTGAACCGGAAACGGAGGAGACTGACGACAGAAGAATGATGCCCCCGCGCCCACGCTCACGCATCAGACCCCCGAAATGGTGAGCGAGTTGTACGGGACCGGTGCAGTTCAATCTGACGAGGTTGAGAGCTTTCTCGACCGATTCGTCATGGAAACGCACCGCCCCATGCGTTGCACCCGCGTTGTAGACAACGAGGCCAACTTCAACGTCAGAGGTTCTGTCGGCGAGGCGATCGCACATGTCCTCACTGGTGAGATCGAGCGCTAGTGGTCGCGTTTGGATCTGAAATTCAGACTCCAATGAAGAGGCAAGAGCATTCAGTGGATCGGGTCGCCGGGCGACGAGTACGAGATTGATTCCGGCAGCCGCAATCTGTCGCGAAAATGATTCTCCGATTCCTTCTGAAGCTCCAGCGACGACAGCCCATGGTCCATAGTGCAAAGCGAATTGTGGTGTGCTCATGGAACGATTGTTTCAGTGGTACAGAGAAACGAAATGGAATTATCGCGATCGACAAAACGCGCTTCATCTTCTGCCGCTTCACTCCCGAGACGGCCATCGCCGATTCCTTCGAAGAACAAATCAAGTGACGCAATCATGAGTTCGCTGACGCTGTCAACGATTGTGGTTCCTACGCCCAAGCGTGTGGCTACCTCGGAGGATGCTGCTGCATCGACGTGAAACTGGGTGTAGCCGGAAATATTTGGGGTTCGAAAGCCAAAGTTCGAATGATTATGGAAGTAGTAGTCGATGTACGCGTCGTGTGTGGTGTGAGCTTTGCGGCGCATCAGGTAGAGATAACGCAGTGGCGGGGGAGTGCATGGGATGAGTTTCTGAGGGGCGCCAACGAGCGCTGCTGAAAGATCAAGGTGGGCAAGATCAGCGACGCGATTTCCGAAATTCGGCACCGCATCAAGGAATGGGCCAAGGCCCGAGGTCGAGTCAGTTTCGACCTCAAGCACAACTTCAAATGGTCGGCAGAGTGGATTTGCCGCGGGGAATGGATCGTTGTCGACCTCGGTCAACAATGTGATTAAGGCGTTGTCGCCACAGGTGGTGGCTGCACTGTGCGCGAGTTCGCGCGCCCGCGCTGCGAGGTCGTCGCGGCAGCCACCTCTGGCGGCGAGGTGGAGTTGAAGGCGGAGGCGACTCATGTCGGGTTGGGCACTGGGATCGACTGGCATTTGTTGGTTCCTTCGTCATC
>JBAXGZ010000169.1:0-2689 GCA_037139155.1 Actinomycetes bacterium
TCCTCGACCGCAGGAACCGCTGCGATCAAAGTGGTGCTGGGCGACTGAACCAGGGAAGCCGGTCCTCGTCTCGTGAGAGTCGGGTTTGTTTGCCCACCCGAAACACTCTTACCCAGCACTTACCGTTTTCACGTCTCCATCTTGCTTGCACGCCCTAGCGTCGCCCTGTCAAAGAACGAGGGGTCGCATGTTTTTTACGTACTTGAGGCGTGAACTTTTCAATCGAAAGCGACAAACAGCCATTGTGTCGCTTGGTCTTGCGCTTGCGATTGCCGTCGTGCTCGTCGTGAGTTCATTGGCGAATGGAGCCAAGAACGCGCAGTCGCAGGTGCTCGACTCGCTGTACGGGATTGGCACCGACATCACGGTCACTCAGGCCCCGACACCTCCGCAACAGGGACAGGGTGGTGCTCGCCAGCAGTTTGATGTTCCAGGGGGCCAGTCGGGTGCCGCAGCCGACGGGCAGCAACGTCAAGTGAATCGGACAAATCTCCGCACCGCTCCTGGTTCGGGAACACTTGACGAGGCCGCAGTCGCGACTGTTCGAAATGTGCCGGACGTTGCCGCCGTTTCGACTGCATTGAAACTTGAGAACACATCATTTAGCGGAGAACTTCCGCAGATTGATCAAGGCCAAGCTGTCCCGAATGGACAGGGTCGTCCGGGACAAGGCGCCACTCAGACTCCTTCACTCGGGTCGTCGTCGTTTTCGGTGACATCGTTTTCGGTTCTCGGAGTGGAACCAATGGCCACGACAGGTCCGTTATCGAGCACCAATTTGAACTCGGGCCGGGCGTTGGATTCCTCGGACGCCGGACAATTCAATGCCGTTATTGATTCGACCTATGCGACGTCTGAATCCCTGACGGTTGGAAGCACGCTGACTCTTGGAAAGACAGACGGTACGCAAGAGTTCACGATTGTCGGAATAGTTTCCTCGGCGACCGCAGCAGCAGAGACCGCAGCAAACGTTTACATCCCGCTCGATATTGCCCAGACGCTCTCGGGTCGAACGGGACTTGTTTCTACGATCTATGTCACGTCATCGACTGGTTCATCCACTACGTCGGTGACAGATGAGATTCGTGCTGCACTTCCGAACGCAACGGTGAGCACCACGTCAGACCTTGGTTCAACGGTTTCAGGTTCGTTGTCCGATGCCAGCGATCTCTTGGGCAACCTTGGCAAGTGGTTATCGGTCGTGGTACTTGCGCTTGCATTCCTCATTGCGGTGTTATTCACCATGTCTGGAGTCGGCCGTCGAACACGAGAGTTCGGAACCCTTCGTGCTCTCGGTTGGCGTAAGAACCGAATCGTTCGGCAGGTAGCGAGCGAAAGCCTGGTCCAAGGAATTTTTGGCGGCGGTATCGGCCTACTCCTTGGCTTTGTTGTAGTGAAGGTCATCGACTCCTTTGCCCCATCGCTTCAGGCAACGACTGGCGGACTCCAGGGCACCTTCGGTGGATTCGGAGGAGCCGGAGGACCCGGTGGGAACGGTCAAGCGCAAGGTGCTGGGCGCACCGGTTCAACAATCGCAGGAGCTGCCCAAGGAGGGCCTCGCGTGCCTGGCCGTACGGCAACCACATATCAGGTGGTGCTCAAAGCGGCCATGACGCCGGGAATCATCGCTATTGCGATCGGCTTAGCAATTCTTGGTGGCGTCATCGCAGGGGTGTTCGGTGGACTCCGAGCATCGCGACTTCGTCCCGCTGACGCACTGAGGAGTGTGGCCTGATGAGTCTCTACGAATTGGACTCCGTGTTTAAGACCTATCACCAAGGTTCCAACGAGATTGCGGCGCTGCGCGATGTGTCGTTGCGGATTGAGGCCGGCGAGCGCCTTTCAATTCAGGGATCAACCGGTGGTGGTAAGTCAACTCTCCTTCAGTTGCTGGGAGTTCTTGATTCGCCAACATCGGGCAGGATCACATTTGACGGTCGCGAGATCACCTCAATGTCAGAGAATGACCAGGCGACACTGCGTGCGCAGCGAATCGGCTTTATTTTTCAGAATTACAACCTCATTCCAACCCTGACGGCCGAAGAGAATGTCGAATGCGGGTTAGTCCCATTGGAAATGACGAAGGAAGAACGCCGCGATGCAGTTGCTGAAGTTCTCGCTTCGGTTGGTTTGTCGGATCGGGCTCACCACTTGCCAGGACAGCTGTCGGGCGGACAGCAGCAGCGAGTGGCAATCGCAAGAGCCTTGGTCAAGAAGCCCAGTGTGATTCTCGCTGATGAACCAACCGGCAATCTTGACGAAGAGACTCGAGATGAGATCGCTGATCTCATCGAGCAAGTGAGCGACGAGCAGGGCGTGACGATCATCACGGTGACCCACGATTCAGTGTTAGCCAAACGTGCGACTCGTCATCTCACGATCAAAAAGGGCATCGTCACCGAGTCCTGACCATCGCAGGGCCGGATCGTCGCAGGAGAACCTCGGCTTTTCACGGGAGAATCTGGCGTTGCAATAGGCCGCAGACTCGGGGAAACGACCATTCCGTCTCGGGCTGTTTCTCCTCGAGGGTTTGCGGAATGTCCCGTTGATCCAGTCAAGTGTCGATCGCATACTGTGTGAGCATCAGCAGTCGGGGTTTGTGACCCCATCACCCGTTAGGAATGATCGTTATGGCACCAAGCATCGAAGAAGCCCGTCAGAAGTACGCCGCAGAACGCGAGAAGCGACT
>JBAXGZ010000170.1:0-2570 GCA_037139155.1 Actinomycetes bacterium
ATCGGTTGCGGCAGCGACTGGCGGGGGCCTTGCGGGTAGAGACTCCACGTCGACCTACTCGGCCAGGTCGCGGCGCAGTGGAGCGTCGACTTGATGCCAAGCGCCGTCAGGCAGCCCGCAAACGCGATCGTCGAGGGGGTCTGCTGCAGGGTTGGTTGACATTCTTTGTGCCCGGGGTGCCCGGGGTGTCCGGGGTGTCCGGGGTGCCCGGGCCGGAAGGATGTTGCTATGCCGAAGAAGTTTCCGCACGAGTTCAAGCGTGATGTGCTCACGGTCGCTCGTCGGGGTGATCTGACTGTCGCGGAAGTCGCGGCTGATTTCGGGATTGCTCCGGAGTCGGTTCGTCGTTGGATGCGTCAGGCGGACATCGATGACGGGATCAAGGACGGGTTGACGTCCGCTGAACAGTCAGAACTGGTGTCGTTGCGGCGTGAGAAGCGGCGCCTCGAGATGGAGAACGAGATCCTTCGTCGGGCGGCGGCGTATTTCGCGAAGGACGCCGGCTGAAGTTCCCGCTGGTCCGTGACCTGGCCGCCGAGGGTTTCCCGGTGCGGTTGACCTGCGGGGTGCTCGGCTTCTCGACCCAGGCGTTCTACAAGTGGCAGGCCCGGCCGTGTTCGGATCGCGACTGGGCTGATGCTCATCTCGTGAACGCGATTCGTGACGTCCATGGTGATGACCCAGAGTTCGGGTATCGGTTCATCGCCGACGAGCTCGAACGGGACGGCAAAGCCACGAACGAACGCCGTGTGTGGCGGCTCTGCAGCGAGAACCGGATCTGGTCGACGACGACGAAGAAGGGGCGAAAGACAGCAGTCAAGACAGCGGGGCCGGCGGTTCACGACGATCTCGTGCAGCGGAACTTCACTGCTGCCCGGCTCGATCAGGTGTGGTATTCCGAAATCACCGAACACGCCACGAACGAGGGCAAGGTCTACGTGTACGCGATCAAGGACCTGCACTCGAACCGGATCGTCGGCTACTCGATCGACGAGCGGATGACCGCGAATCTCGCTATCGGGGCGTTGCGTTCCACGATAGCGAGACGCAAACCAGCCGGCACGGTCATCGTTCATTCCTACAGAGGCGGCCAGTTCCGATCCGGATCGTTCAGAGCTGTCCTCACCGCAGCCGGGCTCCGGGGATCAATGGGACGCGTCGCGTCAGCCGGCGACAACGTGGCAATGGAATCGTTCCACTCGCTGCTCCAGAAGAACGTCCTGAACCAACAATGCTGGCGAACCCGCGACGAACTTCGATATGCGGCCATCACCTGGATCGAACACACCTGCAACCGACGCCGCCGCCAACGCGCCCTCGGGAAACTCACCCCCGTCGAATACGAAATCGCCCTCGCTGCCGATCGCATCGATCTGGCAGCATGACGACCCCATAACCACCGTCAACCAACCCTGCAGCAGACCCCTTCAAACTCTTGTCGGATTGTGCTGAAGCTCCAGTATCCGAATGGATATGGTTTCCAGGGATTTCCGGTCACTTGCGGCTGAGCAGGGCTTTTGGGTCGATCCGGAGAGCACAACCGGTCAGATAATTAACCTTGAATTCGGCTGCGGTTCAGATTGTGGCCACAGTGCCCTAAGGACTTCCCGAAAGGATGACCACAGACATCTCAGCCGCGAGGTGTTGGTCTTTTGAGGTCGGTCCAATGTCGCCATCCCCCCTATCTCGCCGAATTGTTGCAGTGTTCGTGGCTGTGGTGATTTTGCTCACCAGTTGCGTGGTTGCCGTTGGGGTGACTCAAATTGAGAAGGCAGGAGCGGAGACCGCGTCACCCACTTTCTCGGCGGTTGCTTCGGCCGATACAACTCCCGCAAACTCAGGCAAGACCCCGGGCCAGGCAATTACAAATCTGGTTGATGGTTCGACCATTACGGTGGCACTTTCGACCACAAACACGGTCACCGCTGTTTCGGCTCGACTCTGCAAGGGCCAAGTTTCCGGGGTGAATGTCACCTACAACAACTCCTCTGATTTCAATCCGACCAGTGGCGGCAAGTGCGTTCTTCGCCCGTTTGGATTGATGACAACAGATATCGTTGAACTAGAGACCGCGCCACCGTTCAAAAGTGCATCAATTGCCTTCAAGGTTGGTGTCGGCTCTGACACATTCACGCGTCAGAACAGCCAGTCAACAACGATCAACTGCGGTCCGGCCTTTACCGACGCCTGCAAACTTGTCCTCAAGGTGTCAACCACGGGAGGCACCGAGTTCGTCTCCTTTCCGCTCAACTACGCGAGCGCGCCCTCTGTGGTCACGTTTAATGCCAATGGTGGTAGCGGCACGATGAGTGACCAGACGTTCACGGTGGCGGGCGTGGCGTTGACCGCCAATGCGTTCACTCGAACCGGTTATACGTTTGCTGGTTGGGCAACGACTGCCTCTGGTCCGGTCGCGTATTCGAACTCGGCGACCTACAGCGCTGCGGGCAATGTGACGTTGTTTGCGGTGTGGACTGCGGTGAATTACACGGTCACGTTCAATGCCAATAGTGGCAGCGGCACGATGAGTGACCAGACGTTCACGGTGGCGGGCGTGGCGTTGACCGCCA
>JBAXGZ010000171.1:0-2412 GCA_037139155.1 Actinomycetes bacterium
CGAGACATTGTCCCAACGCGAAAGCGTCATCGGTGATGGCACGGTGCCACCGGCTTCAAAATAGGTTGGTGCCATCATCATCGCTGCGAGTTCAACAGCGCTCAAAGAGCACCCGGCGAGAGGCTCGCCCGGCTTAGCGTCTCTCATCGAGTTCGTTGTTGAGTCCACGGCATCGAAGATCGCGTCAAGCGGACCTTTGCCGAAGTTCAAACCGGACGTAGGAGGATCGAGGAACGTCGGAAGGCAACCGGTCGTGACAACGGCGGCAAGGAGGAGCGAGGTCACGATCAGCAGCGGGCGCGAGAATCGACGACGACGGTGAAGTCGAGGTTGACTCGCTGAACCTGATGGGTTCGGTGGATCGCTGGGCAAATCGAAAAACAACGGGATCACTCCAAAGAGTCCGTAGAAACACGGAACTCCGCCCGGGAAAACCCTAGCAGCGGCCCTTCACGAAGTGACTCCACGAGACAGAAGTCCGACCGCCACGTTTTCGTTGTATCGGAAGAATCCTCCGATTATCGGTGGGAATGGGAAAGAACGGGTCCTGATTTCCGACGCTCCCAATGCATGCAATTCCTGCTCTAGGGCCCCGCGGTCAAGGTACCGGACGTGGGTCGGATCGGAACGTTGGCCAGCAGGTTGTGGGGTGATCAAGACGACTTTTCCCCCATCGCGAACGAACGGCAGATACTGGGAAAGAAGCCTTGTCGATTCCTCGGGATTGGTGTGTTCGAGAACGTGGGAGAGCAACAACGAATCGAACAATCCTGGCGTGATCTGATCGAATTCGGCAGGGGTGTAGGCCTCTAGTCCGCGACGGCGACAGAACTCCACCGAGGTCGGATTGTGGTCTACTCCAACTCCGTTACCGTCGAGGAAGGCGAGGCAGCGGCCAATTCCGCAGCCGACATCGAGGACGCGGCCTAGTCCCATCTGACGCAGATGCCATCGGTAGGGGTCGGGGATCAGTCGCTTCCACGATCGGGCCGATTGATTCCCAAGTCGTTCGGTGTACCACGTACCTGTTGTATCGGGCGACGCATCTTCGTCATTGTTCTTTGCGTGGTCGCTCATTTCGATGCGGCGCCGATCATCAGATTTCGATTGGCTCGTGTTCGATGGCCTCAACGAGTTGACCAACTCCGGTGAGACCCATTTCCTTACGACGAAGCGCAACGCCGATATACATAACGACGGCAGTGGCCGCAGAACCAACAAGGAACCCAGTATCGACGCGAGCCTCGAGTCCAGGAATCAACGCCATGAGGACAACGCACACCACTGCGCCGACTCCCCATGCGATCGCGGTGAGGCGATGTCCACCGAGTGCCATCAGTGCTTGAGCGAGGGTAAGCGCAATGATGAATACACCGCTTCCCGCAGCAAGCAACCCGAGTCCTGCGGCACCCATTGTGAAGTCTTTAAACAAGATCTTTCCAACAATTGGACCCAACACGAACGCTCCCACGGTTCCCAGAACCGCAACGACCGTGACAAGTCCCATCAACTTCCGAAGGCCCGAGCGAAATTCATCGTGCTCACCTGCACCGGCTAGTCCGGCAAGTTTGGGCAAGAGAGTTCCCTGGATCGCTTGAAAGGCAAGTACCGGGATGCGGGCAATGAAGAACGCTGACGCGAAACCTGCGACCACGATCTCATCGGCCGCTGTTCCAAGAATATTGACGCCGAGCAACGACGAGTACGCGAGCCCCTGCATGAGTACCGAACCGGTCAGGAGCCATCCCAAGTTGGTTGATAATTCGCGCATCGGCGCGTCGGGACCGGGATGAAGGAGGCGGCGCTGACCCCGAAGCGCAAGAGGGAGTGCCACCAATGGGGCCAAGCCGATGCACAGTGCGTAGAGACCAGCGGTCTCGACGCCAGCGACAGAAAGGCCAATCGCCATCAAGAGCCGGGCGACGGAGTCGATCGCGAGAACCTCTGCATAGGGACGGAACCTCCCTTCTCCAGCAAGTACTCCCTTGGCCAGACTCAGGAGAAAGAAGGAGACAAAGCTGATACAGAGCGCCACGGTGAAGGTCTGATCGCCCCTATAGATCTCACGTCCAAGGACTGGGGCAAGCGCGACAGCGAGAACCAAGAGGATGACGGTGATGATCGAGCCCAGGAGTGCAGCTTTAAAAACGACCGGTCGGCTCCCCTGGCCCAGTGCTCGCCTGTGTGAGATCGCTCGTCCGACCTCTTGCTCAATCGGTAGAAAGAACCCTGGACCCACAACGAAGATGACAGCCCAGAACGCAGAAAAAGCGGCGGTCGGTCCGGTGCCGAGTGAATTCAGCGTGACGATGACGAAGATGTAGGCGGTCAGCGCAGCAACGACGATGCCAGCCCCCACTGCCCCAGTTCCAACGGGGACGGCCGCTTTCACTTTCGATGCACCTTCGGAGA
>JBAXGZ010000172.1:0-2394 GCA_037139155.1 Actinomycetes bacterium
AGGGCATCGACTGACTCGTCATTGACTGCGATCCCTGATCCTTGGAGGCGCTTCCAGGTGACCCCAGATACTTCGGTTTCGAGGATCTCCTCCGGAAGTCGATCATCGATCGGCAACCACGAGGTCCAGTTCACATCGGCATAGAACGCATTGCCCTTGAAATCATCGAACGACGCACCCTCATAGATCCCCGAAGTGAACACGCCAGACGCAACGATGCCCCGCTCGGAATCTTGGCGGAATAAATATGCAATATCTCCGGGTTCAATCCCCGACCGACGCACCCTAACACTCCAGTTGCCCGCAAAGCCTCCGTTAGCAGCGGCTTGCACGTTGTCGGCATATTCGTCGTCTCCGATGACCCATCGCTTTGGGTTCCAAGTGAGGAGAAAGGAATAGGTAATGGTTTCGTCCCCGAGGTCCATGTTGATCACCCCTGCATCTGCTGCCTCGTTCAACCATTCAGACTGCAGGTCTCGATCCCACTCCATCGTGGCTTCGGTCATATCCAGTTCGGTCCATCCCAACTCGATGAGACGGCGGGCAAGGTTCACCGCGTCACCGCCCGGATCGTCGAACTGGAGATCGTTGTTCTCGTCCTCGGCCGCATAGGCCGCAAGCAGGGTCGCAAGCTCTGCTCGGTCGCTCGCCGAGATCCCGTCATTGGTCATGTTCCGCCTCTTCCCGCCGATTGAGTAATCGTTGGCTTGAACCCTAGCGATGCCATCCGACAACCCTCTGACTTCCGGGGCTGTCACAGGCTCCCCGTATGGTCGCAACTAGCTCCAGAGCGGATGGCGTAATGGGTACTCGGCCCGACATCCCAGCAACCGTCCACCAACGGTGCTTCGAGGAAAGAGCGGGCCGGATTTCCGGCACAGGTGGCATCGATCTCGGTGCCCGGAACCCAGAGGACACCGAATGACTGCATCAAATGAGGAATGGCCCATCGATGACGGGCGATGGGACGTGCTCGTCGAAATCGAAGAGTACGAATGGATCCCGACCTGTCAGACGAACCTGCCCGATCACCGATCCGATGGCACCGGCAATATCGTCGACGCTTTGTGTGAGTTGTTCGAGGCACTCGTTGAGTTCGGCTCGGCGTGTGTAATCATCTCGACGCCCGACCGACCGTGCCGGTTCGTCCAGTGCATTGCGACGCCGGTGGGATTCCGGCTCGAGGCAACGTCGAACGTGTTCCTATGGGACACCGATGACAAACTCACCGATGCAGAGGAGTCGCTGCTCGTAGGCCTTGGTTGGAATGCCCCTGACGTTCCGAGCGACCCGGCTAATCGACCCAACGACTGGCGAGAGGATAATGATGGGGCGGTGAACTGGTGGCGTGAGATCGGCGGACTCAACTCGGCGCACGCGACTGCGTCGTCGCTGCTCACGACACTTGTGCTCGTCCAAGCGGGTCGAGCCGAGACGCCCCTCAAGGTCGAGATCTTCCCGTCCGACCGCCAGTTCTGGTGCTGGAACGACGGGTCACTCGAGCCAGATGACCTTTAGTGATCGATCGACATGACCAACGGTACGCCGATAAGAAGGGATGATCGATGGGAAGCATGATTAACGTTCGCTGCTCGTCCTGTGACCTCGAACGTCAGGAGTTCGTTGGTGTCGGGATGATGGGCAGCGGTCAAGAGCTGTGTGCGTGTCAGCACTGCCGACGGCTCATCCGAAAGGGGATCAAGTGGACAGAGGACGGCCCGTGGCCCACCGACCTGCGCTGCCCGTACTGCCGCCGACCGGTTCATCCAGTCCAAACGGGCGAGGCCTGTCCGCTCTGCGGCGGAGTGCTCGTCATCGACGAGTTCGGGCTGTGGGACTGAGCCAACTGATTGTCGGAAATCAACGTGCACATCGTCGTCGGGTTGTTCCGCTCGACTTGTTGGGCCGTGCCGAGCGGATCTGACCAGTCCGCTGCCCGATGGTTCGAAAACCTCCGCCCTCACCGCGAGTTGGGCACACTCAGGCCGGGTTGTTGCGTTGAAAGGCTGTGATGCGAATCCGAGAACACGAGACGGCGGCTGTTGAACTCGATGGCCGCTCCGTCGAGATCGATGTGGAGATGGCCGAGATCATCGAGCGACTTTGGGGCCTTGGCATCCGGACCCGGAACTGCTGTCAGGGGTCAGCCGAGTTCGATCCGGTGTCAGTATCGGCGCGCAACTTCGCCTACATCATGTTCGACGACATTGAGGGGCTGCGGGCCTTCCTCGAACTGTTCGAGGGGACCGAACTGGCTGATCGCCGCACCGGCCAGCAGTGGGACTACAGCGATGAGAGTCTGACGCTCGTTCGGAGGTTGCCGGCCAAATGGATGTTCGACGCTGGAGTGCACTCGCCGCGTCATGAAGGAGAGTCGTTCTGCATTTCCGGCAC
>JBAXGZ010000173.1:0-2378 GCA_037139155.1 Actinomycetes bacterium
TCGTCAGTTGGAAAGAGCCGATGCATCGACGGTGACGGTGTCACCCGATGCATCGATGATTTGGTATTCGAAGCCTTCTTCGACCAACGCATCGTCGACCCCAAAGGCCACCGGAATCTTGTTGCAGGCGTTGCGCAATAGATAACTAGCGATCTCCACGAACTGAGCGGTGTCGTAGGACCGGCTGAGTCGACCGAGGAGTTCCTCGTTCACCGATGGCGGACCGCTAAAGGTCGCATCGACCAGATCGAGAGCAGCGATTGTCCCATCGGAAAGTTCGCCGAGCGCGGCGGGATTGTCCGAACTCAGGAGTTCATTGTTGGCACCAGCGTTCAGCGCAGCGACACTGCGGACCGACTGACAGCGGCGACACTGATGAAGACGGGCCCCTCGCAGACGAACGAGTTCCTTGGTCACGGGGTCGACACTCTGCAGACGTCCAACGGCGGCGAGCATCGTCATGATTGCGGCCATCGGATCAGCCGGAATCTCACCCGCTGCTCCCCACGCCCACGAATCGCTCGTGAGCGATTGACCGACAAAAGCACTGAGGACCATGTCGACGCGCTGTCCAACGTCGAGCAGGTACAGCGCCTGTACGAACGGTCCGACCTCGGCACCGAGGGCCCCGGCGGCGGCAGCCAAAGGGCCAGTCAGTACCCCGGTCACATCGATGACGAATTGTTCAGTCAGTTCCAGCGCAGCTCTCTCGCGATCATCAAATGCATCAGAAGTGGGCCATGACGCGAGAGATGTCCGCTGCGCCTCGGTGATCTCTCCCCAGGGCAGTGCCGAAAGTTCCAAATCGTTGTGCAACAGCATGGCCACGCAACGACGGGCCAGTTCCAGCAGGGTTCGATCGCACGCAGAGCGGATGGAGGCGCACGCAATCGCCAGCGTGCTCAGTACCTCGGGGGCATCGACTTCCCTTGGATCGGTCACGAACCTGCCCCCACTGGTGTGAAGGTCACGGGAAGACGCTTCACACCGTTAATGAAGTTCGATCGCAACTGCTCAGGCGGTCCTGCTAATTCAAGATCAGGGATCCGCGTGTAGAGCTCACGAAGCATGAGGCTGATCTCTCGACGAGCAAGATGCGCACCTAAGCAGAAGTGCGGTCCGGGGCCACCAAAACCAACGTGGGGGTTGGGGTCGCGCAGCACATCGAACCTGTTCGGATCGGCGAATACCGCTTCATCGCGATTGGCCGATCCGTAATACAGAATCACTTTGTCCCCGGTGTGGAATTCGTGGCCGGAAAGTACGTGGTCTTGGGTGAGAGTGCGGCGCATCCACACCACCGGGGAGGCATAGCGGACGATCTCTTCAACCGCCGTAGGCATGACCCGCTCCATGTCTCCGAGTAACAACGCCCGCTGATCGGGGTTCTGTGAAAGATGGGTGATCGCGTGGTTGAGCGCGGTCCGTGTCGTTTCGTGGCCAGCGACCGAAAGCAGGATGAAGAACGACGCGAGTTCATCGCCAGACAGTTGTTCTCCGTCGACCTCAGTGGTGACAAGTGCTGAAAGCAGATCATCGGTGGGATTCGCTCGCCGGAGGACGGCAAGTTCGTTTAACAGGCCGGCCAACATCGCGCCTGCTTCGAGGAAGGCCGAGATCGGATCGACGCCGGCAGGAATGAATTCCGGATCACCACCCGAAAGGATGATGTTCGATTGCGCCAACACCATGTCGAACTCGCTATGAGGGATGCCCATCATGTCGAGGATGACGAGCAGTGGGAATGGCATCGATACGTCGGCGACGAAATTGATCTCGCCCTTCTCAACGATTTCATCGACGACGCGCTTTGCTGTCTTCTCGACATCTTCAAGGACATTGGCGAGCATGCGCGGAGTGAAGGTGCCCGACACGATCTTGCGCAATCGTGCGTGGCGGGGGTCATCCATCGAAATGAGGGAGCCGTAGAACTCATTCATCTCTGCGGGCATGTCGAGGATCGAGACCGCACCCTGCCCGGAGCAATAGATCTCGGGATGACGACTGATTTCCAAGACATCGTGCATCTTGGTGATCGCGTAGTAGCCCGGACCCTCCGGGAACGGATCGATGATCGGTTCAGGGAAATAGGCGATCGGTTTCTCACGACGAAGCGTGGCAAACGCAGCATCACGCTCCGCCCACGGCTTGGCCCAGAACTCAATATCGGAGAGATCAATGTTCTCAAGATTCATGACGACTCATTTCAGGGTGGGGATGAGGAACTACAGGACGCCAGAGCGATCGGTGGTCTCGATCAGTTCGAGACATTCACCGTTCGGACCGGGCCAGAACAGAACGAGCAACAAAGGAAGATCATCGCCGACCGAAAGTTCTTCGGTCGGAACAAACGGCGTGGAACCGGCGGCGCGAAGCAC
>JBAXGZ010000174.1:0-2303 GCA_037139155.1 Actinomycetes bacterium
TCGCGTTTTACGGAGGAACGCTCTATTGGGCCACGAATCTTGTCGGTCGGATCACCGGCTCGTTCGAATTCGCCTTCAGCCTCAGCATCTTGGCCTCCTTCGCCGCCGCGTTCCTGGGAACGTTTTGGTTCGCCCGCCAACTGAAGGTTCGGGTCGTACTGGCGAGCGTCGGTGGGCTTGCAATGATCACGTGCCCGTACTTCCTCACCAACATCTTCGGCCGCGGCGCTTGGCCCGAATTTGTTGCCACCGCATGGATCCCACTCCTGCTCGCGTCGATCGCTGCCACGGTAAAGAAGCCCACCGTGTGGTCGGTCGCCCTCGTTGCGCTATCGACTGCAGTCGTCTCGGGCTCGCACGTCATCACCCTCGTCTACGGCATGGGCTTCCTTCTCGCCGTGCTGATCGCCGTCGCCATCCTCAACCGCCAATGGTTCCGCCAGACCCATGGCATGAAATTCGCCGGAGCAGCTTTCGTTCTCGGCGTGGCGACCAACGCTTGGTGGATCGCAACAACTCTCAGTTACGGCAGTTCGACAGTCATTGGCGGACTGCGGTACTTCGTGTACGGCATGGAGTTCACCCAACTACGGTTCGTACTCTCGCCATTCCTCGCCGTACCTAGCTCTTCGACAACGCCGCATCTCCATGGCAATGCTCCGGTGTGGGTGCTCATCGCCACTCTCATCGGTATCGCCATCACCCTGGCAACGAGGCAGCTACGACTTCGAACCGCTGCGGTCCTGTTGGTTGGACTCGGCATTCTCATTACTCTCAGTTCCTCCGATCTGATCTGGCGCCACCTCCCGACGACGTTGCTGGTGATCCAGTTCCCCTACCGAACACTCACCTACACCAGCCTTTGGGTGATCGGAAGTTGGATCATGGTCGGCGCGGCCCTCCTTCGTCCCGCTCGGCGACCATCGCTCAACATCACCCTCGTCGTGTCGACCGTTCTCGTCGCAGGAGTCGTGGTTCAAGTTCTCTTCTCAATTACTCAGATCTCCGATTCACATCGCGATGCACTCTCGTTCAACCGAGATCTGGCGACCGCTTCGGCCACACCAGAGACCTTCTATTCACCAGGCGACTACCGATTCACTGGCGGTTCAACCCCGTTTACGAGAGCCATCGACGTGCAGAAGCAGTGCACCGAACGCCGATGCACACTCTCGGACCTGAAGGCGGGCGAACCGACGCAGATCTTTGTGCCCGACACCCCGTTCGTTCGAGTTGTTCCGGAATCGGCCTATGTCGGGCGATCGAAAGATGGCTTTCTTGTCCTAACCGCTGGACCAAACCAAACCGTGATCGTTGAACCAACTCGGCCTCCCATTGCCGTCATCGGACTCATGATCTCGATCCTCGCAGTGATCGCAACACTCGCACTACTGGCTTGGATGTCGCTTCGCCCGCCAACTTCAATGAAGGCAACATCGCACTAAGTTGAGAAAAGAAAGGCGGGTCATGTCAGTTCTCCACAATGTCTGCATCATCGGTGGTGCAGGATTCATCGGCGGTCACATGGTCGATGAGTTGCTCTCTCGCCCAGAAGGCGGTCGGGTCACCGTCTATGACAACTTCACCTCGGGACGCGAGTGGCACCTTGCCGCCCATCTTGACGACCCCCGATTGACAATCGTCGTCGGCGAAGCGTCGTCGATCGAAGACCTCACCAACGCGCTCCAGGGTCATGACACCGTCATTCACCTTGCATCGAATCCCGACATCGCCAAAGCGATGACCGACCCGACCATCGACTTCTACGAAGGCACGTTGCTCACCCATTGCATCGTCGAATCGGCGCGTCGAGCCGGGGTAAGCCTCGTGCTCTACGCATCTGGTAGCGGCGTATACGGGGAAATCGGCGAGATCGAAGCATGGGAGGACTACGGGCCTCTCGTACCTGTCTCCACGTACGGCGCAAGCAAACTGGCCGGCGAGGCACTCATCAGTTCCTATTGCTACATGTTCGGAATGCGGGGCGCTGCCTTCCGTTTCGGAAACGTGGTCGGACCCCGGCAGACCCATGGCGTGGGCTATGACTTCGTACGGAAACTTGCGGTAGACCCAACCAGCCTCGCAATCATGGGCGACGGTTCACAGAGCAAGTCCTACATTCACGTTGACGACGTAATCTCCGCAGTCTTCGGCGTCGCAACCGGGACTGATGACGTCTTTCGCGTCTACAACGTCGCCACCGGCGACTACATCACCGTGACCGAGATCGCCGAACTCGCTATGGACGTGCTGGGCCTCGACCCAGAAACGGTGCGACTGGACTACGCCGGAGGCGATCGTGG
>JBAXGZ010000175.1:0-2289 GCA_037139155.1 Actinomycetes bacterium
GCGTCGAACGGATCATTCCATGTCGATCCACCACACTCTCGGAACACGCGATGCACGTTTGCGGCGAGACGCCATGGTTCATCCCACGTGACCCACGGTCCAAGATCAATCCCTTCGCAGCACTCGAGAACAGAACGTCCCTGCGACCATGACTCCCGGGCATGGGCCTGCACGTCTTCGAAATAGCGACGCGCATCCCGGAGGCCATCGAGGTCGCAGACCGGCCCATGGCCCGGCACGACGAACTCCGGTTCGAGTTCCTCCACACGCCGAAGCGCCGAAATCCAGTTGTCAGTCGATCCCTCCCAACCGATCGGAGCACAGCGGTTGAACAGAACGTCACCCATCAGGACAACTCCCTCGTCGGGAACATGCACGACAAGATCACCTTCGGTGTGGGCGGGACCGACATAGAGGAGATCGACTTGGACCCCGGCAAGATCGATCGAATGATCGGTTTCAATAACAGTCGTCGGGGGCGTGAGAACAACATCGGAGAAATCGAAGTCGGCCCATTCCTCGTGGATAGACCGCATCGACTCGGGCGGATTGACCATCGTCCGGATCATTTCCGCGCGTTCCGGTGTGAAATCAGAGAAGCGAGCAGCACATCCCCGATGGGCAATGATTTCCGCAGGCGCAAAGACTTGGTTCCCCCAACAATGGTCACCGTTGTGATGGGTGTTGACTAACCGCGTCGGTGCTTGCGGGAACACCTCGGCATAGAGACCAGCAAGTTCACGTGTAAGCCGAACGTCGTAGAGCGAGTCGACCACGAGCCCACCGCCTGCAGCAATGAGGCCCGAATTCGACCAACCCGTTCCAGTTCGCGATTGCTCGGCCGCGTGGACATGCTCGGTGAGTTGGACCCGCTTCAGCGTCGACATCGCCTCATTCAACACCCGCGAAGCCGCCCGCGCCTCGGAGCGTTCCGTGGCAAGGTTTGCGGGTTACCAAGGGGGGACCAAATGACGCTCAGAGTTGCCGTGTGGGGTACCGGAGGAGTGGGCTCGCATGCGGTCCGAGCGATAGCCCGGAGACCCGATCTCGAACTGGTCGGGGTGTGGGTCCACTCGCCCGAAAAGAACGGCGTCGACGCAGGCACCCTCGTCGGAATCGAGCCACTCGGCATCATCGCTACCAACGAGGCCGACGAGATTTTGGCGCTTGACCTTGACTGCATCGTCTACACCGCAAGCGGCCCACTGCTCGACGCGGGGGCGCTACCCGACTACGAGCGATTCCTGAACGAAGGCATCAACGTCGTGACGGTTACCAGTCCGGCCCTCGTCTTCCCCCCTTCCTATCCCCAGCGACAGCGCGACCGACTCGACGCCGCTGCACTCGGCGGTGACTCAACGCTGTATGCCTCAGGAATCGAACCGGGCTTTGCCGCTGATCAGTTCCCGCTCGCCCTGCTCACCTTGTCGAGTTCGATCCGATCGGTTCGTGTGCAGGAACTCTTCACCTACGACACCTATCCGGTGGAATTCACGATGCGCGAAGTCTTCGGTTTCGGAAAGCCGATGGACCATGCTCCGATCATGGCCAGTACCGGCGCACAACTCATGACGTGGGGACCGGTCGTTCAACTCGTCGCCGCCGGACTTGGTGTCGAGCTCGATGAGATCCGTGAAACATGGACACAGGAGCCGACGCCGCGAGATCTCGACACAGCATTCGGACCGGTAGCGGCGGGAACAGTGGGTGCGGTTCGATTCGAAACCATCGGTGTGGTCAATGGTCGTGAGGCGATCATCGTTGAGCACATAAACCGGCTGAAAATGGACCTCGTACCCGAATGGCCCAGCGCCCCCCGAGACGGAACCTACCGGGTCATCATCGAAGGTGAACCTGACCTCGAATGCGAGTTACTCATCGGAAGTGCCACGAACTACTACGAATCCGGGATGCTCGCGACGGCGATGCGAATCGTGAATGCCGTGCCTCATGTCGTCGACGCGGCTCCTGGTCTCGTAAGTTCGCTTGACCTGCCGCTCACAACACCCCGGCACGCATTCGACTGAATAACCATGCCCACCGCTCTCGCGCTTTGCTCGACAAGGACTCCATGACCCGCACCGCAATCACCAACGCACTGATCGTCACTGTCGATGCCGACGACAGCATTATCAACGGCGGAACGATCGTCATCACAGACGACACCATCACCGAGATACTCCCCGCCGGCGATTCCCCTAGTTCGACAGTTGATGTAACAGTCGATGCGCACGGAGGCATCGTGATGCCCGGTCTCATCAACGCTCATACCCACTTTGCAATGACCGC
>JBAXGZ010000176.1:0-2263 GCA_037139155.1 Actinomycetes bacterium
GATGGCCAGAGATCAACGCAGTTTCGATCGCCTCATTGCAGCGGGGCTCAACGCTCGCCTAAGCACCGACCCCACCACCGCACTGTGGCCCAATCCTTCCCAACCACACGAACCGCAAGGGCGCAGACAGGTGCTCTACCTCCTTCGCTCCGATCACGAGCGTCGCGTTCCGGTTCCATTAGCGCTCAAGCCACTTGCTCGTGACTGGTCCGACCTCGGCGTCACTATGGAAATCGTTAGCCGTCCCTCGCACATCACCGATCGTTCCCTCGATGTCATTGATCGCGCGCAGACGGAGTTCGGACGGGCGCTTCCAGCAACCTGCTGGGCCCGAATCGCTCGACAACGGCGCCACAGCGACCGACTCGTCGCTGCGGCCACGGCTGCGATCCTCGCTACCGACATTGTTGTCACCGATCGTCTCCACGGCATGCTTTTCGGTCTCGCCTTTGGCCGGTCAGTCATCGCCATCGAAAGCGGTTACGGAAAGCTCTCGAATTACGCCGAGACCTTTCTCGGCGGCAATCGCCGTCTCCATCTCCTCCATTCTTTTGACGAGGTCGCTAGCGTCCTAGAACTTATAGAACGACCATGAATCCATGAGCGAAGCGACTCCCAACTCTGATCGTCAAGACAACGACAGAGCGGTTGAGCGCATTGCAGTCGTTATTCCGGCGCTGAACGCTGAGGAAACGATCGGTCGCCAAATAGCGGCCGTTCTCGCCGACCGAGACGAACGAACCGAACTCGTCCTCGTCGACAATGGCTCGACCGACACAACGAGCGAGGTGATGCGCAGTGCGACCGCTGGATACGAACGCGTCACAATCGTGTACGAACCGCGCCGCGGCGTAAATCGGGCGCGAAACGCGGGAATCGTCGCCACCGATGCACCGATCATTTTGCTCTGCGATGCCGACGACGAAATCGAACCGGGATGGATCAATGCGCTTTCCGCAGCCCTTGAGACCAGTGATCTCGTCGGCGGAGCCATTCGGGCGGTATCGCACGATGGTCAGTTCATTGATGAGGTAGGGCTACCAACCGCATACGACAGATTCGGCTGGGGTATTCCGTACGGTTGGGGGTGCTGTTGCGGTCTGCGTCGGTCGGTATGGGAGCAGGAGGGCGGATTCGAACCCAGCCTGAGTGGAGGCGGGGACGAAGCCGACTTCTTCATTCGAGCCCAAATAGACGGCGCAAGGTTCGAGTGGTGCAAGCAGGCCATCGTGCGCTACTCCCTCCGGGCCGACCCTGAAAAGCAAAATAGGCGGCGAAACGAGGAGGGATGGAGGAATCTGGCTCGCTGCTACTGGTTCGGTCGCCTTCGCGGCTGGCCCCGAGCAGGAAATTTCTGCGTCGACCTTCTGAAATCCGCGTTGCTGTTGCCCCTCGCCCCGTTCTCGGCCCATTGGCGCTCGGTGATCCACTGGCGCATGGCCCGTCGATGGGGATGCTTGGTCGGCACCGCCACCTACCTGCCTGGCGAGATTCGCCGACGAATCGGTGCTGGTCAAACCCCACCGGCGAGGTTCGTGCCGACAATGAGGTTTCGTCGCGACTGGCGCCGCATCGATGGAGTTGAAGGTTGGCTTTCACGAGCCGACGCAGCTGCGCTTTATGCCGCGGCGTCGAGAGTTGCCGATGGCCAAGCAATCGTCGAAATCGGTAGTTGGAAAGGTCGGTCGACGACTGCTCTTGCATTGGGATGCCGCCGACAACGCACGGTGCACGCTGTCGATCCCCACACTGGAGGTGGGTCCTTTACCGAAGGGGCCCTACCCGTCGATTCGCTTCAGCACTTCAAACAAACCATCGCTAAACGAAATCTTCGGAACGTCGAAATGATCGTGGCGCACAGTCACGATGCCGCACGTACCTACTCGGGAGCTCCGATCGGATTGCTGTTCATCGACGGATGGCATTCCACAGAAGCCGTGCTCGATGACTACCGATCGTGGGCACCCCACCTAGCTGAGGATGCGACGATCGTGTTCGATGACCGCATAGATCCAGAGGTGCTGACCGCAATTCTTGAACTGCGCCCAATCCTGCCGAAAAGAATGCTCGAGATTGGAAAAATGTCGGTCTTCACTTCAACCTGAAGAAACGTGAGATCGACGTCAACCACGAATTGGCCGCAGGCTGGACCGCTCTAGAGCGAGTGCAGTAGCGACAACATCGATCCCATCCCACGTTGGAACGGCAATGAGTTCACCGGTAAAGCTGTTACGGACAGAAGTCATAGTCTCCACCCCCCCCT
>JBAXGZ010000177.1:0-2253 GCA_037139155.1 Actinomycetes bacterium
CGGACTGCGCCCTGACGGAGGCGTTCACTGGCTCCGATGAGAAGGGCAACCTCTCCTCCCTGAATGTCCGAAAGGAGTAGGTCGACTTGGTTGATCTCGCATGCGGCGAGAAGGGAGTCGAGATCGTGTGATGGCATGTCGACAGGATTCCGATTGGTCTCAGTGATGAATCCTTGGATCGACCCTCCGCCAACTCCGATCGCCGCGTTGATGAACGTGCCGGTTCTTCCATTGATTTCGAAGTTGCGTTTCCCGACCTCCAAGTGATGGGCATCGGGTTCAAGGCAGATGGATCGGCCAGAGGGGAAATCTTGCAGGAACCAGAGGCTGTAATAGGCCCAGAAACTTCCGAGTTCGATCATCGTGGGAGCTCGATCGGTCGGACCGGTATCGGCCAATCGTTCCATGAGGGCCGCAAAGACTCGTTCTTCTTGGGGCTCATGAATTCCTCGAAGACACCGAATGATTTCAGAGGTGAGAACTCCGTAGTAGCAGCCTTCTTCAACGAGGACGCCGTTGTGCATGACCTGCACGGGACCACTGGGGTGATCGATGACCTTGCCCGCAAGGGGAACCCGAGGAAGATGGTCGGCGTCCGTGCAGGAAATGGTCATTGCGACGCGAGACCGAAAAGGAATCGGAATCTTGTCGAAGGTGGGGGCAAGCCCGTTGGGACGGGGAGCTCCGAGATTGATTGTTGATGGGGGCGGTGGAGCCGGGGGAGGAGGGTTGTCGAGTGGAGGGAGGTCCGGGATTTGAGGATTTGTCATTGTTCTGTTCACTCACGCTTAGCGGAAGAGATCGTCCTGCGGTAAGCGAACGATCTCATCAGCGACGCTTCCTTCGCGCAACCAAGACGGATCGGCACCACGAACGACGGCTACGGGGATATTTGTTGACTTGCCCATGACCAGTTCGGCGGCGGCAGCGAGTTCGTCGACAACTGCCACTTCGGTCACCTGCATTTCACGCCCGAGAGCGTCAGGAGTGCCACGTAAATCGACGACGCCGGCGACTCCTGCACAACCGATAGCGACGTCGGTGACGCCTCGGCGCCAGGTTCGACCGAACGTGTCGGACACAATTACGGCGACAGTTACTCCGAATCGGTGGCGCAGGCCATCACGAATCCGCCGTGCTGATCGGTCGGAGTCAATTGGTAAAAGCGCAGCCCACCCACTCTCGACGTTCGAGAGGTCAATGCCAGCGTTTGCGCAAACGAATCCGTGCTCGGTCTGGCTGATAATCAGATCGCCGCGTCGTCGCAAGATCCGCACGGACTCCCGTTCGACGAGAGGTTTGTGGCTGAGCGGGTCATCGGGATCGATGGCCACGAGTCGGTCCTCAGCCTTCGACACGATTTTTTGAGTGACAACGACGACGTCGCCATCGGCAAGAGTGGTATCGGGACCGGCCGCTGCGGCCTCGGCAATGATTGCCGCGAGGTCGTCGCCAGCGACGATTTCGCCGATGCCAGGAAGACCAAATATTTCGAGTCTGCTCATCGTTCGACTCCCGAGAGCACAGCGCGAGCGAGGGATTCCGAGACTCCGGGTTTGCTCATGATTGTTTCCGTGACTACGACCGAAATCCCCATCGCTTCGATTGCCTGTGCGCTGTCGGCATCGGCGGTGTCGATAACCAAGGTGCTAGTAGTTTCCGAATACAGGGCCGCCACACCGATAACAGATGCGTCGTGACCAAGTTCGGTGAGCATTCGATCGGCAGGTCCTTTAAGTGCCGCGCCGGAGATAATGGGTGACACGGCAATGACTCGCGAACGATTGCGAATGAGAGCATCGCGCAGTCCAGGCACAGCCAGTACAGGAGCGATGGAGACGAGCGGATTTGACGGCGCGATGACGATGACATCGGATCGGTCAATTGCTTCGATCGCTCCGGCTGTGGGTGTGGCGTCTTCGGCCCCTTCGAAACGAATCGATGAGATCGGTACCGAGTGCTGACGACGCACGAAATACTCCTGAAAACTGACTTCGGTCCCGGCGGAAAGGGGGGGATAGTCGGCCGCCTCGGGATCGTCCGCGGCCAACGTCACCATGGTTCGCAGTCGATCGCAGGTGGCGGGAAGGATTCTCAGTCCGAGGTTCCATGCGTGAGCGATTTCCGCAGTCACAGCAGCGAGATCGGCGCCTTCGGAAAGTCGCTGTGTCCGATACAGGTGTGTGCCTAAGTCGCGGTCACCGAGACCAAACCAATTTTCGCCCCCGTAGAGCGACAGGACCTCGCGTGCCT
>JBAXGZ010000178.1:0-2188 GCA_037139155.1 Actinomycetes bacterium
CATCGGATCCGATCGTGCGAGACACAATGTAACGGGGTCGGCGCTTCACCTCGTCATAGATGCGGCCGATGTACTGACCGGCGATACCAAGGCAGACCAGCTGCATGCCACCGAGGAGCAGCACGATCACGACGATCGTCGTATTGCCGAGTGGGAATCCCACCCCGAGAATCTTGGCCATGCCATAGGCGAAGGCGACGAGGACTGCGACCACTGCCGCAACGAGACCGAGGATGGTGCTGAGGTTCAGCAGTGCGCTAGAGAAACCGACGAGACCGTTGAAGCCAATCCGAAGCGAACCGAAGAAACGGTTGTAGTTGCCTTTGCCAGCGAATCGCTCGGGCCGGTCGAACTCAATCGCTACTTGATCGAAGCCGACGAGCGCCACAAGCCCACGAAGGAACCCGTGAGCCTCGGGGAACTGCTTGAGATGGTCAACGACCACTCGGTCAAGTAATCGGAAATCACCCGTATTGCGAGGGATCGGCACTTCGCCAAATCGGTCGATCACGCGGTAGCCGACATTGGCGACGGTGCGCTTGATGAGCGTTTCGCCTTTGCGCGTGCGTCGTTGGGCGTAAACGACCTCGAATCCCTCACGCCATTTCGCGACCATCTCGATGATCAGCTCGGGGGGATCTTGCAGATCAACATCCATCACGACGACGGCTCGGCCACGAGCCACGTCGATGCCGGCAAGGGTTGCGGTGGGCTGACCAAATCGACGGGAGAACACGATGGCGCGAATACGTGAATCGACTGCGACGGCTTCGGCGATTACTCGTTCAGTTCCGTCGGGACTGGGATCAACTGAGAAAATGATCTCGAACGACGATACACACGACTCGAGAATCGGCACGATCTGCGAGAGGTACTCGGGGATGCTCCCCTCTTCCTTATAAACAGGAACGACGACAGAAAGTTCGACGTCGCCGACGGCGGCTTCTGTCATCAGATTCGATAGCCAGCCGCAGTGCCGTCGTCGAAGAACATTTTGACTGTCTCAAGTGAAAACTGGTCGAGATCTTTACCCAGCGACGGGAGCTTTTTGAGAAGATCGTGGGTGACAGTGATGACATCGCAACCGATCTGATCGGCTTGAACGATATTGAGCAGTTCGCGAGGGCTGGCCCAGATGAGCCGCGCTTCGGGAAGGGGTCGGAGAACTTCAAGCGCCTCAGTCATGATCGGGATCGGGTCCTGGCCCGCATCGGCGATACGACCGGCGAAGACCGAAACGAACGCAGGGACATCGGCGGACAATGCACCAGCAACGACCTCAACCTGACGCACCGTGAAGAGCGCAGTCACATTCACCTGCACCCCAGAACCCGCGAGCCGTTCGACCAATGCTGCAGTGGAGACACCTTTGGTATTTGTGACGGGGATCTTCACAAAGACACCCTCGCCCCACGACGCGATCTTCCGCGCTTGAGTTTCCATCTCATCGATATCGTCGGTGAACACCTCGAGCGACAAGGGGAGCCCTCCAACGACCTCGATGACCTGCTTCGAGAACGCCTCGTAATCCTGAATGCCGGCTTGGTTCATGAGCGTGGGGTTCGTGGTGAACCCTTTGATGGTCGGATCCGCGGCGAGCACTTTGATCCCCTCGATATCGGCACCATCGGCGAAGATCGCGACCTTCGAAATGAGAGAACTTGAACCTGCCATCGAGAACCTTTCGAATGCTCTAAAAAATCGCCGGACCGCGAAAACCGACTGTAGTAAGAAACGTGTGTCCCCAAGCGCCAAACTCAAATTTTACAGAGTGATTCGGGCAAGCGAACCGAGAACCGAACACCCCCATCAACGACGGCAGGAGAGAACCTAGTCAGATGGATGAAGCAGGGTCTCCCCCTCAGGACTCCCCAATCAATGCTGTAGCGAGTTCTGACAACCCTGCTCGGCGAATCCTCGAGATGGTGAATCATCGAACGTTCGTGGTCATCGCTGTCACGGCGATCTGGTTCTTGGCCGCCGCGGTCGCGATCTCTGCCGTATCCGGTGTCGGACCACTGTTTTGGAACGATTCCATCAACCACCTCTGGACCGTCTCAGCCGTTGATAGCCAAGGTTTCCTGCCATCGGCGACGATTTCAGGCACCAAGACCGGTCAGTTCTACCCGCTAGTCGCGTTTTACGGAGGAACGCTCTATTGGGCCACGAATCTTGTCGGTCGGATCAC
>JBAXGZ010000179.1:0-2177 GCA_037139155.1 Actinomycetes bacterium
CCGCGACCAGCAGTTTTTTGTAGGGCAGCAGAAAGCTGCGCATGAGCCGGTTCACGAAAATCCCCCTCTGTAGCGATGTTACGGCTCCGGCGGGTCTTCGCCCATTCCGGCTGAGGAGAGACGCCCTTGATCTGGGCGCGCCGTTCCAAATTCTTACTGGTTCCTTACCTTTTCTACGCTTGGCTCTCACTCTCGGCGGCGAGTCTCAAGGGAACAACTAACAGTTGAAGCGAGCGCCAATGACTATCGCATCTGCAGGGTCAATCGAAACGCCGTCTTGCCGGCGGTGGTGGCCGGAACAATCAGAACGGCGCGACCGGGACAACGGTGAACTGATCATGGCAACCACGAACGACGACATCACCACGAATCAGCACTTGTGATCGAAACAACAGAACTGACAAAGCGTTATGGAGACAAGCTCGCTGTCGATCATCTGACGATGTCGATTCCCTCTGGCCAGGTGACTGGCTTTCTCGGCCCGAACGGCGCAGGTAAGTCGACCACGATGCGCATGATTCTCGACCTCGATTCACCCACTTCCGGTTCAGCGAAGGTCAATGGTCGTCGCTACCGAGACATTCGTTTCCCATTGCACGAAGTGGGATCGCTACTTGAGGCAAAGTCCATCCACCCGGCACGTACGGCGCGTGGGCATTTGCAGTGGCTCGCCGATTCCAATCGCATTCCGCGCAAACGTGTCGATGAAGTTCTCGAACTCGTTGGTCTTTCCGCTGTCGCCAAAAAACGAGCCGGCGGTTTCTCATTAGGTATGGGTCAACGCCTCGGGATCGCCGCGGCGATGTTGGGCGATCCGCAAATACTGTTGCTCGATGAACCGGTCAACGGTCTTGATCCCGAAGGCATCGTATGGGTGCGCTCGTTTTTACGCAGCCTGGCCGCCGAAGGTCGCACGGTGTTGGTGTCGAGTCACTTGATGAGTGAGATGGCGTTAACTGCTGACCACCTCATCGTCATTGGTGCTGGTCGCCTTATTTCTCAGGGTTCTGTGGCCGATGTTGTGGCCGGTAGTTCGAGCAGTCATGTTCTTGTGCGTACGCCAGATGTATCGCGATTGATGTCAGTTCTCACCGCTGAAGGCGCGGAAGTTTCGACCGATGTCAATCACGCGTTGCGCATTCGGAAACTCAGCATTGAACGTATTGGCCAGTTGGCCGCGGATAATGCTGTCGTTCTGCACGAACTTTCACCGCAGGCTGCGTCGCTTGAACAGGCCTTCATGGAACTCACGCATGATTCCGGCGAGTATCAAACCGAACTCAAGCCACCACCGCCCCCCTCAACAACGAGCAATGGGGGTTTGAACTAATGGAATCGATCATTGTTCTTTGGGCCAATGTCCGCGCCGAATCCGTCAAGCTGCGGTCGGTACGGTCGACGCTTTGGGCGCTCGCTATCACCATTGCCATCACCGTTGGATTGTCGGCACTGTTTACGTCCACTCGTGTCTCCCGTTGGGATCACATGGGACCAGGACAGCAACTCTTGTTCGAACCGATTGGGTTCAGTCTCAACGGCATCTTCTTGTCGCAGCTCGCAATTGGAGTTCTCGGAGTGTTGGTAATGACATCCGAATTCGCCACTGGTCAGATTCGTGCGACGTTTGCTGCGACTCCGTCTCGCGGCACTGTCTTGCTGGCGAAGATGAGTGTGTTCGCAGTTGCCGGACTCATCGTTGGCGAGATCGCGAGCTTCTCGGCATTCTTCGTTGGCCAGGCGATTCTTTCGTCGAAACATTCGGCCTCGATCTCCGATCCAGGCGCGTTACGTGCGGTGCTTGGTGGTGGGCTCTACCTTGCCGGCATTGGCATCTTCGGACTTGGGCTCGGTGTCATCCTGCGTCGAACCGCAGGCGCGATTGCGGTCCTCGTGGCCAGCGTGATGATCCTCCCGCAATTGGTGGAACTCCTTCCTTCACCCTGGAATGACGATATTTCGAAGTACCTGCCCAGTCCCGCAGGGCAGACCCTGTTTCATATCGTTAGTAATCGGCCATCGCTTTCGACCGGAGTCGGCTTGATCGTGTTTTTGGCCTACCCAATTGGGGCCTGCCTCCTCGGTTGGGTCCTGTTGCGCACCCGAGATGCCTAAAAATCAGGAACTACGTAACACCACGTAATAAAGAGTGCGTTACCCCGTAAAGTCAACGAGAATCG
>JBAXGZ010000180.1:0-2014 GCA_037139155.1 Actinomycetes bacterium
ATCTCTAGTGCATGGCATGACTTCACGACTCCACCAAACGCCGGCGTTGCCCACGTGAAGAGGTACTGCCACGTTGGCGAGGTGGCCGAAGTACGAGCTTCAACGAGGCGAATAGCGGGAATGCGGAACGTCGCGTCGGTGAGTACGGCGTTCCAGAGATCGTCGGGCGATGCATCAGGGCGATCAGTCGAGTACGCGTCGTGCACCGCGTGGCCCGAGGCAAAGATGCGCTCGAGTTTCTCGAATAACGCTGGATTGTCGAGGCCACCAGGACTCATAAGTGCAAAGAGATTCCACTCATCAAGATTGGTTCCCGTCAGAAACGGAACATCGACTGCGGCGCCGTTGGCCACCGTAGTGAGCGGATCTAGCGGAAGGTAGTCACCATCGACCACAGGCTGAAACGCCATTGCCAACGCGATTCCCGTTGGCCCGCCGAGTCCGGACGGATCGTCGTACAACTTTGCTTCGACCTTGGTTGCGGCTTCGGAAATGTCATCAGGCGAAGCGTCAAGTAGTCCTTGGAGGTTGGTGACCCCCAGTTTCTCCATGAACTGTTCGGTCATCGCCGCACCCATCGCGGGAGTGAACGTGTTGTGGGCCGCGCCACTTTGCGCGATCGCTTTATGGAAGAGCCCACGAGCGGCGGGCAGAGCGAGCAACGTGGAGACACTCATCGCACCGGCCGATTCCCCAAAGATCGTGACGTTGTTCGGATCGCCACCAAATGCCGAGATGTTGTCGCGCACCCACGCAAGCGCGGCCGCTTGATCGAGCAGACCGTTCACACCGCTCGACCGGTACCGATCGTCAAGATCGCCTAGCCAGAGGAAACCGAGCGCGCCGAGGCGATAGTTGAGTGAGACGACCACCACGTCACCACGGTTCGCCAGCGAAGTGCCGTCGTACCACGGGGTCGACGAGGAACCGTTGATGAAACCACCACCATGGATCCACACCATCACCGGACGCGCTGCGTCATCGCATGCAGGGGTGAACACATTGAGGAAGAGACAGTCCTCGCTCGAATCGTTGACCGCATCACCAAGGAACGCCGTGATTCCGCCGGACTCCTGTACCGACATCGGACCGAATGCCGTTGCGTCGCGAACACCGTCCCATGGTTCGGGGGGCGCGGGAGCGAGGAAACGACGCTCGCCCACGGGAGGGGCCGCGTAGGGAATACCTCGGAACTGAACGATGCCCTTGCGTTCGAGACCTTGAAGCGCCCCTTGTGCAGTGGTGACCAGTGTGGAACTCATGGGTACTCCCCCAGCCGAGTGGACCTCGCCACGCTATCGGGGCGGAAGAATTCACGGGGCTCGGGTAACGATTCGGACTCGCCCGGTGTTGCATGCCACATGTCGCCTGAGAACTCTCACCCTTCCCCGCCATCGAGTCGACCAGTACTGGTGGCCGGAGCAACGGGGTACATCGGACGTCGTCTGGTGAAAGAACTCATCGATGCGGGACACAACGTCAGGGCCATTGCCCGGAATCCCGCCAAACTCGCCGACGAGGAATGGGCGAATTCGGTCGAGATCCTCCAGGGAGATGTGCTTGATCCCATCTCCCTTGCGACAGCATTCGAAGGCGTCGGTGGCGCGTATTACCTCGTGCATTCCATCGGCGGCGAAGGGGATTGGGAAGATCGCGACCGGCGTGCTGCCGCGAACTTTCGCGATGCCGCAGCAGCAGCTGGAGCCTCACAAATCATCTACCTCGGCGGGTTGGGCGATGACGCCGGTTCCTCCCTGTCCCCCCATCTCCACAGTCGCCATGAGGTCGGACAGATTCTCGCCTCGGGCGCGGTACCAACCACAGAACTACGCGCCGCGGTTGTCATCGGCGCGGGAAGCGCGTCGTTCGAGATGTTGCGCCACCTCGTCGAAGTCCTTCCTGTCATGGTCACTCCGAAATGGGTGGAAACCAAGTGCCAACCGATAGCTGTCCGCGATGTTCTCGGCTACCTCATCGGTGTCCTTGATGAACCCGCCGCCCTGGGCACGGTGCT
>JBAXGZ010000181.1:0-1995 GCA_037139155.1 Actinomycetes bacterium
TTGAAACAGGACACTGTTGCCGCAATTGCGCGAATCCAGGATCATCGAATGCAGCGGTTAACGGATCAAACGTCATGACTACCCCCTGATGTTGAAAACTAGCCGTCTCGAGGCTCAAAGTCGCTCGGCATCAAAATCACCCGGAGCCCTACACTGCAAACGGACCCCACCACTGGTGTTCCGTTTGAGGGGGAAACATGGCTATCTACCCGCACCACGTTGGCATCTGCGTTACCGATCTCGAGAAATCCCTTCGATTTTGGTGCGACGGGATGGGTTTCGAAACCACGATGGTTCCTCCCGTTGGAGGCGAGTGGTCAGATTCGCTTGAGGTCGGTGGCGAGGTTGACTTCACGGCTCATTTCATTAAGCGGGACGGTTTTGAATTCGAACTCCTCTACTACCGCACTCCCGGAACCCATGGTTCCCCCTCGATGTCGCGCAATCAGGTGGGCTTCACTCACTTCGCGGTGTATGTCGACGACATGGACGCCGAAATTGCTCGTCTAATCGAATGCGGCGGAACAGTCATCGAAAAGACACGTACCAAAATGGGTGAGGGTGAAGAATCAGTCGAGCTGGTCTTCATCGCCGACCCCGACGGCGTTCGCGTCGAACTGATGAAAGCCGGCGAATGACTATTCAGAAGTCATCAACGAATTGTTTGTCTCAGGAGAATGTTGGATTGAAGCCAATGTTCCAGATCCACGACGCGGCAAATACAGCAATGACCACGAGCAAAGGAACGCGCACAACTGCAATCGAGCGCGTCTTGGGAATGGCCCAAAGTAGGAGGATCACCAAGCCCACGAGGCAGGCAACGATCCCGAAAGGCTGAAATCGCAGAGCGGCGCCAAAATCAAGTCTCATCACCGATCTCGCCGATCGAGTCATTCCGCACATCGGGCAGGGAACGCCAGTGAGAGTCCGAAGGGGACACGGTGGAATGGGAGAGAACGGGAAGATGAGGCCAAACGCGGCGAGCCCAACACACCCGACCACGAGCCAACGCAGCAATTCCGTGGGGATGGCCATCACACTCAGAAGGGGTGAACGGCGGCGACTGCCGCATTCGGAATGATCACCGTCTTCGGCGGAGTGAACATGTTCCGCCATCATGGAGCGACTCTTCCTCAGGCCTTCTCGCAGATAACCAGAGGAATATCGCGATCGGTGGCCGCTTGATAGTCCTCGTAGGCCGGCCATGCAGCGGCGGCGATCGGCCAGTAGGTCGCCTTTTCCTCGGGCGTCGCCACCCGAGCAATGAGGTTGAGGACCTCAGCACGGTCCTGAATCGTCACCTCGGGGTGAGCCACCATGTTATGAAACCACTGGGGGTTATTCGGAGCGCCACCCAATGATGCGACACAGAAATAGCGCTCTCCGTCAGTCACCCGAATCAACGGAGTGCGGCGAACCTTGCCAGACTTGGCGCCGGTCGTCGTCAGGATGATGACCTCGCCACCCTCCCAGAGAAAGCCGTCCTCGCCGTTGGTGGCGATATATCGCTCGACGTGATCGGCAATGGGCCCCCAAGGGCTTGGTTCGTACTCGCTCATGGCTGAAACGCTATCGCCAACGGCTGGCGGACTGAGTCAACGCCATCCCCAAAGGCCTCTCGTTCGAGGAATAGCGTTTCAAACCATGGGTTCAGCCGCTGTTTTCTTTTCCGTGGTGACCGGTTTGGTCATGATCGCTAGTGGAGCATTCGATCTCACCCTGCCGCCGAAGGTCGTCGCGCTCATGGGGCGCCTCGGTCAACGCCCGAACTTCGCTCGGACGTTAGGCGTCCTCAAGATCCTCGGCGGAGTGGGACTCTTCATAGGCTTCATCATCGGCCCGATCGGTATCCTCGCCGCTCTCGGTCTTGTCATTTTCTTCATCCTGGCAGTTCGGGCCCATGCAAAGCTGGGCGATTCAGGGGCGGAAACAGTCCCCGCCGCAGCACTGTTCATCTTGAGCGCACTCACACTCATCACCAATCTGTTTTCCTGA
>JBAXGZ010000182.1:0-1973 GCA_037139155.1 Actinomycetes bacterium
ACGACGCAGGGGACGCTTCGGGATTGATGCTCAAGACTGTTGACCGAAAGGGTTCCTCAGTCAGAGTCGGATGATGAGGGCCTGATCCGGTCCGAGTTGTTCCTGTACGCCCGTTGGATCGACCGCATCGGAGGCCAACAACACCGCTGCTCCTGCCGGCACAAGCTGCTCGTCGAGCGTCACCTGCTCGTCGTGCATGTTGATCAGCACGTGGCAGACCTCGGCACCGGCACGTCGACTGAACGCGAGCACTCCCTCCGGCGCATCAAGTAGTTCGAGGTCTCCGCCCCGCAATGCCGCAGTGGACTTCCGCAGCTCCAGCAGTCGCCGGTACAAGTGAAGGATCGAATTCGGATCTGCCTGCTGGGCAACTCGATTTCGCATCCCGACCTCGGGAGGCAGCGGTAGCCATGGAGTGGCGCCGTCGGTGCCAGTGGGCCAGCCATGACCGTCGATAGCGCCCCATGGCAATGGACCACGGCAGCCATCACGCCCGCCCGGATCCATAACCTGCTCAGGTGCGACCTCGGAATCAAGCAGACCCAGTTCCTCACCTTGGTACAGGAATGGCGTGCCCCGCAGAGTCAGCAGCAACACCGCGGCAGCTCGGGCGCGTGCCTCGGAGCGACGAGCGGTGGTGACGGCGTCCTCTCCCCTGCGCTGCATGGCAATGTCATACCGAGTTCGGTGTCGTGGGTTGTCATGGTTCGACAGCACCCACGCGGGCCAAGCCCCACGCGGATCCAGCGTGGCTTCGGTTTCCTTGATCGATGACCGCCAACGATCAGCGCTCCACGGTGCATACAACGCTGGGAAGTTGAACGCCATATGCACCTCATCACCGGTGCCGTAGTAGTCAGCAATCGCCTCAGTGGACATGAGATAGATCTCGCCTACGAGCACCCGTTCGTTCGCATAGGAATCGATGAGTGAGCGGATGGCTCGCACACGTTCGTGCGTGACCGGCACGTCATTGAGCGCACAATGCGGAATGCCCGCGACTGCGGGCGGATCATCGGGCAGGTCCGGAAATTTACCGATGGTGTGCAAAACATCGGCACGGAATCCGTCGACACCACGGTCCAGCCAGAAACGCAGGACATCGTGCATGGCCTCGACCACTGAGGGTTCGTCCCAATTGAGATCGGGTTGCGCGGGATCAAACAGATGCAGGTACCACTGGCCTGTCTCGGGGTGCACGCTCCACGCGGGAGCGGTGAGATCAAACGCCGCGACCCAGTTGTTTGGCGGCGTGCCGTCCTCGTCTGGTTCGCGCCACACATACCAATTGCGATGCTCCGAGGTTGGCGATGACGCAGCATCGAGGAACCACGGGTGCTCGTCCGAGGTGTGATTGGGAACCCAATCGATGATGACGCGCAGGCCGAGAGAATGGGCTTCGGCCAACAACGCATCGAACGCATCGAGGTCGCCAAAGGTCGGATCGACATCGCAGTAGTCGCTGACGTCGTAGCCGAAATCAGCCATCGGCGACCGGTAGAACGGAGAGATCCACAGCGCATCCACGCCAAGCCACGCCAGGTCGCCAAGATGGGCGCGAATGCCATCAAGATCGCCCACCCCATCGCCGTTCGAGTCAGCGAAGGATCGGGGGTAGATCTGGTAGAAGACCGCGTCGCGCCACCATGGCGTCGCCGAGCGATTCGTCTCATGACCGTCAAACTGGTCGGGCATGTGCAGACAGTAACTGGGCCGATTGACTCGCTTGGTCTTGGTGCCCAACGATTGCGAGATTTTAGATCACCCAAAGATGTTCATCAGCGACGTCCCCGGGTTCGTGAAACGGTCAGCTGGTCGCCCCTGACTGAAGTTCCTCCGAGTCACCCCACCCAACATGGCCCTGAGTCCCAAAAGCGGCGACAGGATCCTCGAGATCGGGTGCCAGCCGCTTCGGCGCCGTCGAACTGGCCCTCAACGGCAGTTCGATGAAGGCCTTGCTCAAAGACGATGAC
>JBAXGZ010000183.1:0-1915 GCA_037139155.1 Actinomycetes bacterium
GCACCAGGCTCACCCGGTTCGTTTCCGTGGATGTTGATCTCAAGGTGGGGATGCCCGCTCATCACGACACGGTGCTCTCCGCCTGGCATCGTGGGTTGCTGCCAATCGGGCGCACAATCATCGTCGATTCTCGTGATGTGTTCGACGACTAGGAGTGGTCGACCATTCACCATGCCCGTCACTTGGAATCGGAATGCGCCGAGGGTTCCGGATTCGAAGGTTCCCATTCCGGGCACTTCGATCGTCCGCTCAAGCGGTCGCCGATCGACAGAAGTGGTGATGTCGTCGATCTCAAGATCGAGGATGTCAGCAAGGACCCTGACCATCGGTGCCCACACCATCATGAGCGAGATCTCTTCAAGCATTTGGGGCAGGACGTCCATTGGCCCCCCGAGTCCGATCACGTTCCGCACGATGTCGGGAGCGTCGTAGAGCGCGTAGTTGAAAATCTCCTGAATACGGATCTCGGTAATGCCAGCACCGACCCCGCTCACCAAACCGGGGAGGATGTCAAGGGCCCAACCGGGATCGATACCGGAAACAAAGACCGAAGAATTCCCGGCTTCCATCGCCGGCGTGAGCATCCCCATCAACTCGGGCGGAGCACTTGCGGGGTGGAGCAACGGGTAGAACGCCGTCGACACGACATTGCGACCTGAACGAAGCAATCGTTCGAGATCCATGTACGCCTCCATCGGACGCGTATCTGCCGTTGCTGCGTACACAACGCAATCGACATCAGACGCAAACGCGATCTCGGTGTCGTCAGTTGCGAGCACTCCAAGCGGAGTCATGCCGGCGAGTTCGCCGGCGTCTTTCCCAACCTTTGCCGGGTTCGACACCACCACTCCGACAAGTTCCAGATCGCGATGCGTCGCGACCGCCCTGATCGCCGGTCGCCCGACATTGCCCGTACCCCACACAACGACTCGATAGGTCATGGGGCCGGACCCTAGCGGCCCCGCTCGATACCGTGCCGGCCGTGTGTCAGTTATCGAAGGTTGGCTGCGAACGCGGTCGACCACCAGGACCGCTGTAGGCCAATCCCACCCCAGGAGGAACGGCAAACTCCACCGGCGCCATCGTGGCAAGTGCTGATGTCCACGACTCGATGAGCTGATCCTCGGCCCGGTAGTCGAACGGATCGGTCAGCACATACTCCTCGGGTGCACCTGGTGCGATCGGATTCTCGACCAGCCACCGCGCCGTTCGTGCGACTGCGTCTCGGGCGGGCACGATGTCGCGGTAACCAAGTCGGGTGCGCAACAACGAGGTGTCGAGAACTCTGTGCGTCGGTGAGGGTTGCGCAAGCAGTGGACGCGCCGGCACCGCGATTTCGAATGGCATCGAAACAATTTCAAGATCGGCGCCCAATTCAGTGGCGATGATCTCGATCACTTGACGAATTGTGAGCACTTCATCGTCACCGCAGTTGAAGGCAAGTCCGGCAGCTTCAGTCGGGTGATCGACACCGCACAGCACTGCATGAGCAAGGTTCTCGGTGAAACCGTGGTGATGCAAGGTGAGACCATCGTCGGCGACAACGATCTGCCGACGCCCATCGAGAATACGACGAACGATGCTCCACTCACGCGGAACAACCTGAAGCGGTCCATAGGCATAGGGGTAGCGGAAGTGCGCGGCATCGGGTTGGTTGGCAAAGACGAACTCTTCGGTGCGGGCGACACGAAATCCCTTTTCGTCCTCCTCTGGCGACAGAACCACCGGGGCTGATTCGCCGACGGGAACGGGTACGCCTGCAGGCGTGAAAAGCCATGGATTCATCCAGCCCCGGATCGCCGGAACGCCGCCCACTGAGACGAATCGGTCGGTCCTCCCCACCAAAAATTCGGCAATCCGACGAAGACGCCCGTACATAACAACGGTGAGGTCCCATGAACGATCACCGATCGCC
>JBAXGZ010000184.1:0-1906 GCA_037139155.1 Actinomycetes bacterium
AGTTCGAAGACCGGTGGATCAGCAGCAGCAATGATCTCAACGCCGAGAGCTTGCAATGGGGCTCCGAGATCGCTCACATCACGCACGGCAAGGTGAGTGACCACCGTGCCATCGCAACAGAGCCCACAACCGATGCAGATCGAATCGACATCAGGAACCGGAATCGGTTTGCTCACCCGGCCGTCACCCGAACCGGATAGTGCAGCCACCCGGCGAACTGGTTTGCCCGCAATCGTTGGGGTTTCCCTATCGACTCAACGGTTCCAATCCGTCGCAGGAGTTCACCGAAGACCAACTTGAGATCCATACGCGCCAGTTGCGCCCCGATGCAGAAGTGCGGTCCTCCTCCGCCGAACGCCACGTGATCAAGTTGCTCTCGGCCAGGATCGAATCGTTCCGGATCAAGGAAATGACGATCATCGTGATTGGCCGACGCATAGGACAACAAAACCTTGTCGCCACGTGAAATGAGCTTCCCGTGAAGCTCATGATCCTCGGTGGCGGTGCGACGGAATGCCATGACCGGTCCACGCCAGCGGAGGAATTCCTCAACAAATGAACTCGGGCATTCCTGACCCAGCCAAGGATCAAAGATTTCCGGCTCAACCGCCCATGAGTGGATCATCTCGGTCATCGAATGCGCCGTGGTACTCAGGCCTCCAACAAGGACAGCGGGGAAGAAACTGATGATCTCGGCGTCGGTGAGCGTGTGGGTTCCGGAGTCGTCGGTAAGTTCGGAGCGCACGAGATCAGCTACGACACCGTCATGAGCATCGGGATCGTTCCTCACCTTGGTGATCAGATCCTGTGCGTACTGGGCGATATCGCGCTGCATCTCAGGACGCGGCGCCAATCCGGGATTCACCTCGGGATCCTGAAAATCTGCCATTACCCGGGTGATCTCGATCAGATGAGGCCAGTCCGATTCGGGCACACCGAACAGCGTCGCCACCATCTGGAACGAAAGTTCCTCGGCGACCGGAACAAAATCGACCTCTCCAGAGTCCACCATCGCGTCGACCAATCGTGAGCAGGTCTGTTCGATGAGCGGAACCATTCTGCGGATCTGACCAGGCGTAAATGCCGCACTGACAAGTTTCCGATAGCGAGTGTGCTCAGGTGGATCTTGGTTGACGAACATCCGCCGTCTGGCGACGAGTTCCTCTTCTGAGCGTGCTTCCTCGATGGAGGAGCCCTTGAAGGAGTTTGAATACAACTCCCAGTTCCTATTGGCAGCGACTACGTCGTCGAATCGCGACAACACCCAATAGCCGGGACCATCGATCTCCTCATGCCATGCCACCGGGTCGTTGTCACGCAACCACCGGAAATAGTCACGCGGAACACCATCGAGATAGAGATCGGGACTGACGAGGTCGAGACGTTCCATGGGTGTCACTCAGAGTTTCGGGGTGCTCGCCATTTGCCCGCCATCGATTGTCAGATCGAGTCCGCTCACCCATGATGATTCATCGCTCGCCAAAAACAAGGCGGCAGAGGCAACATCCATTGGTTCCCCGATACGCCCGAGGGGAAGTCCGGCAGCAAGGCGATCTTCGTAGTCTTCGACGATGTACGACACCATCGGGGTGCGAATCACGCCCGGAAGAATTGCGTTCACGCGAATTCCGAGAGGACCAAGATCAAGCGCGGCGGCCTTCGTGAGACCCCGCAGGGCGAATTTCGAAGTTGTATAGGCGGAGGTATTGACGTTCGCGGCAAGCCCGTTCAACGACGAGACGTTAATGATCGATCCTCCACTCGGCATATGAGGAACAACGGCTTGAATCCCGAGAAGCGGGCCAATGAGATTGACATCGAGTACACGCTGGAAATCGTTGAGCGGCATCTCATGGACCGGAGCCACCGCACGGATGCCGGCGTTGTTGAGCAGTACATCAATACG
>JBAXGZ010000185.1:0-1905 GCA_037139155.1 Actinomycetes bacterium
GCGCGCTCGTTCTCGAACTCACCGATGGCGACTCCCGCAGTTGGGGCGATGCTCCGGAGCAGTTCGAGTCTGTTCTTGCCCAGCACGGCGCGGCTCCTCTCCCCGATCCTCCCCTTGACCAAGGCGATTGGTTCACCGATAAGCGCAGCTACTGGGCCCCCGACGCGTGATCAAGCGCCAACCGCCACAGTCCATCTGACCCGCGGTGAAGAACGGTGGTGCTGCGCGACAGTGCCGAATGTCGCGTGCCGTCGGGTAGCGAAAATGCGGTCGTGCTTGAACCATGGCAGTAGGCGTAGTCGCCATTGATCGTAATCATCAACGGTGCATCGAAGGTCACCTCGATATCGGTGAGGAATGCATAGGTCTCAGCGATCGCTTGTCGAATACCAGCTCGACCTACTATCGCCTGCTCGAGGCCAGGTTGGACATAGATCGCATCGTCCTCATAAAGACTTGCGACCCGATCGGCGTCACCCGACTCGTAGGCAACCTTGAAGATGGAATCGAATTCCTCGGGAGTTGTTGCGCCCAACTTTTTGTCCCCAGCCATGATCAGCCTCTCCTAGAATCGTCGCTATGACCTTCGTTCTACCATCCGTCGACTTCAATCAGTTCCACGAGTCCTTGGCGAAATCTGCACCGATCGGAAAACAACAATTCGCCCATCTGAAGCCGATCACCTTCGTGCTCCCCGATGGCCGCAGTGTCACCTATCGGGTGGTCGGTGACAACATCCAATGGAATTTCGGAACCACAGAAGATGAAGGCACGGTCATCAGCATCGATGAGTTCTCGTTCGGGGCCTTCGCCACCGAGTACCTCACGGCCCCTGCCTTGCAGATCCAGCAACGAATTTCATTCATGAGCGGCGGATACGCAGATTTCGACCAATGGGAGCCACTGCTGCGTGTCCTCTATGTAGGCCGTCCCCTCTACGAACCCGACGCAATCGATCGTTCCGGACTTGATCGAGTCTTCATCTGGGGGACTGATCCGCTCGAGGAGATTTCGACCTTCTACGCAAACTTCGGTTTCGCCATCGTTCGCGGAGTTTTCTCCGCCAAAGAAACTGCACAACTCGATGTGGAGCTCGATCGACTTGCCGATGCCGCCGACGCGTCGGACGGCGACTCATGGTGGGTCACATCGCAAGGCGGCGAGGAGAGAGTGTGCCAAATCCATTACACGAGCCTGACCTCACCTCTCATCGCTCAGCTCGAATCCGATTCTCGTGTGCAACAACTCGTCGACTGCATCAACCCTGACCTCGTTGCTCATCCCACGATCGGCAATGGACATTTCGCGGTACTGAAGAATCCCGGTATTACCGGCGGACTCACCGATCTTGCGTGGCATGTCGACTGTGGCCTCGGCGGTCACTCGATCTTGTGTCCTTCGCTCCACATTGGCGTACAGGTACGTGAAATGACAATGGAATCAGGCCCGATGATGTTCCTTGCCGGTTCCCATCGAACCTCGGCGGTTCGTCCGAGTCACGAAGACGAACAGTCATGGCCGGTGGTGACCGTTACCGCCCAACCCGGCGACGTAACTCTGCACAGCCCAGATGCCGTCCACGCCGCACCTCCCCCCACCGGCGCAGTTGATGGCCGACGAACGATCTACTTGTCGTTCGGTCGACCCGAACTTTCCGAGGTCTTCGACTTCAAAGAGGGCTACGACCATCTCATTTTCCCTAAAGAAGGTCATGTGGAGTTCACCGCGTAGCGGAGGGCTCGGCGAACTAAACCCCTGAAATGAAGAAGGGCCCGGGGAGAACCCCGGGCCCTTCTTCATTCATGCAAGAAACTCAGGGCATCAGCACGCCATCGATGACGTGAATGACGCCGTTGCTGCCCTTGATATCGGTCTTCACAACATTGACCGTGTTGCCCTTGGCAT
>JBAXGZ010000186.1:0-1895 GCA_037139155.1 Actinomycetes bacterium
AGTTGTTCGAGGGCAGCCTGCCCGGTGACGACAATCCTCATCGTCGCCCGCCCTGAGGCTGTCCCCGATACATCTCGGCATAGCGAGCGACCCCGCGAGCGGGGTCGAACCAGTTCATGGCGACAGCTCGGCCATCGAAGTTGAGGGTTTCTGAAAGCGACGCTTGTCGAATTTCAGCCACTGCGTTTGAGATGGCATCGGGGTTGAGTGCAGTGAATCGGGTAGCACCCGCGAATGATCGAAAATCGCGCAGGCCTGGCGAATCGCCCAGTAGGACCGGAGTGTTCGTGGCGAGAGCCTCGATAGCCGAGAGGGCCGCACCTTCGTAGGAGGACGGCATGATGAAGAGGTCAGCAGCATGAAGCAGGGTGGCGATGTCTGAGCGAGTTCCGAGGAATCGCACCCGATTGGAGAGCTTCTGATCCAAGGCCAAACGTTGCTCCGCGGCGCCCGTGCCAATCGAGTGGTCGCCAACGTGTAGGTACACGACGTCGTTAGGAGTGGTGGCGAGAGCTATGGCTTCGATGACGAGTGTGTGGTTCTTGAGGGGCCAGCAGTTTCCTACGGTGAGTATGACGAAATCCTCATCGGTCAGATTGAACGATCGTCGCGATTCACTTCGCTGCGTGGCCGTCGGCGGCGAGTATCTCTCGAGGTCGACCCAATTCAGGACAACCTCGGCGTTGTTACCAAACTTGGCTTGTTCGTGACGGGCAACGCCTGGGCCCACGGCCACGTAGGTCACGCCAAGAAAGCGAGTGAACTTTCGTTGGAATCGTCGTTCTACTTGCAACCACCCTTCGAAGGGGAAAAGGGTGTGAACGGTCTGCACCACCCGTCGACCCAGAAGGCGAGCTTCTAGTGCAAGCCAGAAACTGGCTCGTTCAGCGTGGATGTGGACGACGTCGGGTCGGCGCTTGAGGAGGAGAACAAAGAAGCCGAAGAGCAAGGCAAATCGGGCAGGTTTCAGGTGGTGGATCCTGTAGCCGCAGGCCTCAAGGGCCGGGGCAAAATCGCCGACTGATTCGCCGACGGCGACGAGTTCGCAGTCAATCTTTTGGTCGAGCCATTGGTTTCGGGCGCTGGCCATCATCGTCTCTCCACCCGAATGACGAAGTTCGTGGAATACGTGGAGGACCCTGATGGGCTTGCGGTTCCACGTTCGTTGCCGCAATCCGTTCATTCTGGTTGCGTCTTCCTGCCGTGCACCATGTCGTAAGGCTACCTACTTCACTTTCCCTGCAGAATTTGCGCAGCGAATCGGAGATAGGGCGAAGCGAAATAGGCGGGCCAGAACCGACCGGCATGACGACGAGTGAATCGCATCCAGTCGCCCGGGGGTAGCCCCTTTGGAGAGACGAGGAGCCTGACACGGCGGCCGAACGTGAGGTCGCGATTGGTCCAGGGTTGGTCAACGTGGTCTCGAGAGCAGGTGCCGAACGTCCCCGGGGCCAGCCACACACCACATCCCTGAGCGGTGGCGCGGAGTCCGAAGTCGAAGTCGCTCATGGCATGGCGGAAACTTGCATCGAATCCGTCGAGCCTTCGAAAGACGAACTCTGGGATCAGGATGAGATTGCCGTTCATCGAATCGCACTTCTGCAGACGGTCGGTTGGCTCGACGAGTTCAAAATGTGTGGGACGTCGGCGGTCGGGTCGATTCGCCCCGGCGTAGGAGATGGCACCGGAATGCGGGTCGGTTACCCCACCGACGACGATTCCCTGTTCGTCGTTCCTGACGAGTTCGTTATGAGCCGAAAGCAGTCGAGCGAGAGCATCGGCATCGAGTACGACGTCATCGTTGAGCCAAACGAGGAAGTCAGGTTCGATGCTTCGTGCCGCGATCTGAGCGAGACGCATGGCTCCGGACCAGTAGAGGGCTCCGCCGCCGCCGA
>JBAXGZ010000187.1:0-1888 GCA_037139155.1 Actinomycetes bacterium
CGTGAGAACGACAGTTGCGCCCACAGTAGAGCGAACGCGCCCGAGGAGCAGAACCGTTGTCATGAGCGGTCAGGCTAGTTGGGGCCGGGTCGGCCAACAGAACCTCGTTCGCCCCGGACATCGGTCCCGGGGTGGCACGATGGTCCCTTCGTGGCGCTTCGGAAATGCCGGAGGCCGAGGGGGGCAACGTGCTCGAGATCACCGACGTCGATCGCATTCGGGTTATCACTCTGAATCGTCCTGAGGCGTTGAACGCTTTCAACGAAGCGCTTTACGATGCGACGACCGATGCGTTGATTGACGCAGCTGCCGACAACTCGGTGGCAGTTGTGATCATTACCGGAACGGGCCGATCGTTTTCCGCCGGAACCGATGTTGTCGAGATGGCACAACGCAATACCGGTGGCGTCGAGAACGGACGCCATGGATTTCCTGGACTCGTTGATCACCTCGTCGATTTTCCGAAGCCACTGTTCTGTGCTGTCAACGGAATGGCACTTGGCATTGGCGCAACGATGCTTGCGCTGTCGGATCTCGTGTTCATGTCAACTGAGGCGCGGGTGCGTTGTCCCTTCACGGCTCTTGCAGTCGCGCCGGAAGCAGCGAGCAGTTACACCTTCCCCACCATGATCGGTCGTCATAACGCGACGTGGGCACTCATGAGTTCCGAATGGTTATCGGCACAGGAATGTCTCGACATGGGCATCACCTGGAAGGTGTGCGAACCGGAGTCGTTGATGGAAGAGACGATGGCGCATGCTCGAGTTCTCGCATCGAAGTCGATCTCATCGCTAGTTGAGTCGAAGCGGACGATCATCGCAGCGATCAAACCGCAGATCGACGCTGCTCGTGAGCGGGAGAATGCTGCGTTCGCCTACCTCATGGGCCGTCCGGCGAACATCGAAGCGATGGTGGCACTGGCCGAACGTCGCCAGCCCGACTTTGCCGCCATCGATCTGGCTGATTCATAGATTCTTCCGAGATTCTCACCTTTCCTTCGGGGGCTCCTTACCCAAGAGGTTGATGCTGTGTCTGTCCCCAACCGGACACCCCGCACAAACCTCACCCCCCACATCACTTCAAGGAGCCTCATCATGAACAAGAAACTCATTTCCATCAGTCTCGGAGCCGGCCTCGCCGTCGGATCGGTTGCTGGCCTCATCGCAGTTCCGTCGCTGTCGAGTGCACAAAGTGCAACCACGACCGCTCCGGCTACCGCACCGGCCGATCGTCCCGATCCGTCGGTACGTCTCAACGAGACCCTCAAGCCGCTGGTCGACGCTGGCACCATCACCCAGGCGCAGGCCGATGCCGTCATCGACGCACTCAAGGCCGACATGCCCGCTCATGGTGAACGTGGCGGCAAGGGCGGCCAGGGTCTCGAGGTCGCCTCACAGGCGCTCGGCATGACCGTCGAGGAACTCCACACCGCTCTCGACGGTGGGCAGACCCTCGCTCAGGTTGCATCAGACAAGGGCGTGAACGTCCAGGTCGTCATTGATGCGCTTGTTGCTTCCGCAACGAACCACATCAGCGAGGAAGTCACCTCCGGTGAGATCACCCAGGCCGAAGCCGATCAGAAACTCGCTGATCTCACCCAGCATGTGACTGATCGAGTGAACAACCCCCGTCCCGAAGGCGGCCCCCGTGGTGAACGCGGTGGCCCCGGTGGCAAGGGTGCCCCTCAGGGTCAGAACCAGAACGCTCCGGCCCCGGCCTGAGAATTCACCCCGCTCTTCTCGGATCCCCCCGACCGAGAGGTGCGCATGAAGAAGGCCCGGCCAAATGGCCGGGCCTTCTTGCTGTCTGGAGGCGGCGGGCGGAATCGAACCGCCGTACGGGGCTTTGCAGGCCCCTGCCTAAGCCACTCGGCCACGCCGCCATGGGA
>JBAXGZ010000188.1:0-1852 GCA_037139155.1 Actinomycetes bacterium
GGACCGGGATCTTCCAATGGTTCGATCGTCAGTGGAATGTGAAGACTTGGATCGAGGGCCGCGCAACGCTGCCATTCGAAATAGTGGCGTGTGGTGATCGAGCCGGCCTCAGGATCGAGTCGCAACCAATTCGGGCCACTGCCGGTGGGAGACACGAGCAACTCGTAGTTGCCGGCGGCGTCGACGTCGTATTGGGTGTCATTGAGGGTGTGACCGAGTTTTTGCGACATTGCACCGCCAGCGGTGCCGATCTCGACGGTAAACGAGGTGTAACACGCAGTCGCGATGTTGCCTCTGATTCGGTAGGACTTGGTCGGGTCAATGACGGTGCCGTAGTAGACGGTGTCGGGGTTATCGCCGAGCAACTTCTTGTTCGGCATGAACCAGCGATTCCACCTCGGCCGCTCGGGGTCGGCCTCGAGCCAGAACTGCAGTGAATGATGCAGGCAGTGCATCGCGAATTCCCGATACGAGGCGCGATCTTGATCAGAGGTGAAGTTCCAGCGCGGATCGTCGGCATCGACGTTGATCGCAGCGATGAGTTCGGCCAACTCGGCCATAGCAATTGCGGATTCCATTGTTCCCCCTAGAAATACCGTTCCGATCCTACGGGTCGCTCACCAGCGCTGCCGGTGCTGTGGTTGGATAGCGGCTGACGCTCAGCCGAGGAGGATCTGTGTCGCTTTCGCTCGCTCCACAACTTGTCGAACCCTTTGTCTCGGGGCTTCTTGGGGTCTGTGATGTTGATGGCGGTCCGACCGATGAGCAGTTGCTCGTCCTTCAGGCGGTCGTCTCTCAGGTGTGGAAGCGCCCTGACCTCGATGTTCGTGTCCATCCCGTACTTGATTCAGCGGCGCTGGCCGAGATTGTGAACTCATCAAACGATCGTCGTCATTTTCAAGAGATGATCGTGACGCTTGAGTCCTGCCGCCATCCGCTCACTGACGCGCAGGTGGAGCGAGCGGAAATCTTTGAGCGCGAAATTGGCATCGTCGGTCCCGATGCTGCGCTTTTTCGCACAATGGTCAATGACGGAACTGAACGCGCCAAGGCTGATTTTGCGCGTTTTCTTGCTGGAAACGTGAAGGAACGGGTTGAACCATCTCTTCGCGATGTTCCGGTCGCTGAAGTAGCGGGCGAACCCGAATTGGTTGCGCGTATCGAAGCGTTGCGTTCGTGTGCCCCGGGGACACTTGGTCACGCATTTCTTGAGTTCTACGACATCGCCGGTCTTCCGGTCCCTGGGGTTGAAGCAACGCCAATGAATCACTTTTATGTCGCTCACGACATGACGCATGTGATCGCGGGTATCGGTACGACGGCCGAGGCCGAGGTGGCGCTCAGTGCTTTTCTCGTTGCGATGGCTGACGATCCGGTGAATCGCTCCGCGCTCGTTGCCTCACTCATCGTCCACGAGGCGGGATTCGGTGATTCGAGCAAGGTCAAGGGCGAAACCGCCATCCTCGCTCGTCCCGGTGCTGCCGATCTTTTGGCGGCGGAACTTGTCCGTGGTGGCGAATGCACCGCTGACTTTTCTCGGGTCGATCATTTCGCAATGGTCGACCGGCCACTCGCTGATATTCGTGCCGAGTTCGGCGTTGGGACGCCACCCAACAGTGACGACGATCATCATTTGTTCTGGTAGACGATTTCACCTGTTGTGCTCGAAACTCTGTCGTTCGAACGAACGAGAAAGCGTGTCGAAAATGGATCCACTGGTTGCCCCCGAACTCGTCGAATCGATGGTCGGTGGTCTCTTTGGCGCTATCGATGTTGATGGGGGACCAACGACCGAGCAATACGCGGTCCTGCAGGCGATCACCTCGCACCTGTGGTCACGACCGGATCTGGA
>JBAXGZ010000189.1:0-1850 GCA_037139155.1 Actinomycetes bacterium
GCGGTCTCCGTGCATGCGCTGAGGATCGAAAGAAGATTCGACACGCCCGGTTTCTCGACGGGATCGAATCGGACATCGGTGTCGGTATCGGTGACGGCTCGTTTGATTTTCTTTGCAACCGAGTCGAGGTCTTCAAGTACGAGAATGGTTCCTTGGGGCGAGTCTTCCGATTTCGACATCTTCTTGGTTGGATGCTGAAGATCCATAACCCGAGCCCCAATCTTGGGGATCGCTGCTTCGGGTACCACGAAGGTGTCTCCGTAGCGACTGTTGAAGCGGATGGCCAGATCTCGTGACAATTCAAGATGCTGGCGCTGATCGTCACCCACCGGTACTCGGTCGGTGTCGTAGAGCAAAATGTCTGCTGCCATGAGGGCGGGATAGGTGAAGAGTCCGGCGGTAACGAAATCAGTACTGTCGCTCTTGTCCTTGAACTGCGTCATACGTCGCAATTCCCCGAAAGAAGCCGTGCATTCCATCAGCCACGAAAGTTCGGCGTGCTCGGGTACATGGCTCTGCACGAAGAGCGTTGTGCGTTGAGGATCGATCCCGATCGCCAGAAGTAACTGAGCGAGTTCGAGAGTGCGGGTTCGGAGCTCGGCAGGGTCCTGGGGGACGGTGAGGGCATGAAGGTCAACGACGCAGAAGATCGTGTCGGCCTCGTCCTGATCGATGACCCAATGGCGCAGGGCACCGAGGAGATTCCCGAGCTGGACGGGACCGGTGGGCTTGATGCCCGAGAACACACGAGTCATAGGGGACGATGCTAGAGGTCGGGCGGGAACCTCTGAGAACGGAATGCGCAAGGACCCTGCTGGACCCCTCTATCGTGACGATGTGCCATACGAGGTTCAGACATCCGTTTTCGAGGGTCCCTTCGACCTGTTGCTCCACTTGATCCTTCGGGAACAGGTGGACCTTTACGAGATCTCGCTCGCTCGTATCGTCGATGCCTACCTCATCGAGATCGAGAAACTCGAGCATCTTGATCTCGAGATCACCACCGAGTTTCTCCTGATTGCCGCCACGCTCGTGGAACTGAAGTGCAAGCGGCTCCTTCCTGAGGATGCCGACATCGACCTCGATGACGAATTCTCGCTGTGGGAAGAGCGCGACCTTCTGATCGCTCGTCTTCTTGACTGCAAGACCTTTAAAGATGCGGCCCACGTTCTTTCTCAATTGTTCGACAACGCCGCGCTCTGCGTTCCTCGACGAGCCGGTTTGGATGAGCGCTATCTCGAACTCGCGCCTGATCTTCTCGAAGGCGTTGATATCGACGATGTGCGAGCGGCTTACATCCGTGCGATGACGCCCAAGCCCGTGCCCGTTGTGAATGTCGACCACATTCATTCAGTTCGCGTCAGCGTCGGTGAAGCAGTCGAGGAACTCATCGATGAGTTACCTCGCTTTGGGCGAGTGTCATTCCGCCGGCTTACCGAGACTCTCGTGGAGCGTCTCGAAATCGTGGTCCGTTTTTTGGCCGTGCTTGAACTGTTCAAGCAGGGCTTTATCGAACTTGATCAGCCGTCGGCGTTCGGCGATATCGAAATCATCTGGGTGGGTTCGCCGGCCATCGGCGTGGCTGACCTCGCCGACATCGACAACTACGACGGCTGAGAGGTCACCATGTCAGCGGAGAATAAACGTGCACTCGAAGCAATCGTTATGGTGGCTGATACTCCGGTTCCCACCGAGATGCTGGCGCAACTCACAAGTTTGGCGCCTCAACGAGTCGAGGAACTACTCAATGAACTCGGCGCTGAGTACGCACGAGACGAGCGTGGCTTCCAACTCGTTCGAGTAGCGGGCGGGTGGCGTTATCAAAGCCATCCTGACCAGGCTCCGTATAT
>JBAXGZ010000190.1:0-1806 GCA_037139155.1 Actinomycetes bacterium
CTCATGATCGCCATCGACGGTACGACCAAGGAGGTGTACGAGCAGATCCGCCTCAGTTCGCAACACGAGTTTGAGGAAGTTGTCGAGAATGCCCGTTCGTTTCTGGAGCGCAAGCGAGGCATGTCAAGGTCGAAGCCCCACACCATTCTTTCGATCATCGTCATGGACGAGACGCAATCTCAACTTGACGATTTTGAGTCGTTTTGGAAGATGGCTGGCGCCGACGAGGTCCTCTTCAAGCGCTTCGGTACATGGGGCAATCAGTTCGATGGACTCTTGGAACTCGTTGAGGACGCTGGTGTGGTGGCCCAGCCTCGAGAAAATCCGTGCTATTTCCTCTGGGAGAGCATGGTGGTCTCTTGGAACGGACTCGTTGTTCCCTGCTGCAACGACTACGACGCGAAGGAAGTCCTCGGAGATGTGAATCACCAGACCTTGAAAGAAATCTGGAATGGCGAGGCGTACCAACGACTTCGCAAGAACGAACTCGGGGGTTGCAACGACTCATCGTTATGCGCCGGCTGTGATCAGGCCCCGGGGCACCGACGCGAACGTCTCTGGCCGGTTCGGCGCTGACACTGCGGAGGACGGGGGAGTGGACCCCCGCTCTCCGCAGCATTTTTCGAGTGGGCGATACTGGACTCGAACCAGCGACCCCTGCCGTGTGAAGGCAGTGCTCTAGCCAACTGAGCTAATCGCCCCGAGGTCGGAGATCGTAGCCGACCGGTTCAGGAGCTCCCCATCCGCCATCGTTGCCGACACCCAGCGAGGGGCCTCTAAGGTTTCCCGCAAGCGCACGACAATGTGTGTCCGATCTTGCACTTGGGGAGCACCAATGCCGATTCCTGCCGATGAGTTTCCGCTGCACCAAGCTCCGTATTCGCTTGCCCATGCTGCTTCAAGCGATCGGAACTTCTACGACCGTTCGTACTGGAATGCCCACGACCGCACTGGCGAGGTATTCCTGATTACTGGTCTCGGTCAGTACCCGAACCTCGGAGTGACCGACGCATTCGCGTGTATTCGACGTGGGGATCTCCAGCACACCATCCGTATGTCAGATGTTCTCGGTCCTGACCGCATGAATCAGCAGGTGGGTCCGTATCGGATCGAGGTCATCGATCCGCTCACCGAACTTCGTATTACCTGCGACGGCAAAGACCAGGAATTCGAGCTCGATCTGCATTGGCGGGGATCGTTCCCAGCAGTTGATGAGTCTCCTCACGTTTCGCGTAATGGAGCGAAGATCATGCTCGACGCACAGCGCTTTGCGCAGGTCGGAACGTGGGAAGGATTCATCCGAGTCAAGGGTGATGAAATCCTCGTTGATCCCGCGACATGGGTCGGAACTCGAGATCGTTCGTGGGGAATCCGTCCTGTCGGCGAGCCCGAGCCTGCAGGTCGGTGGGTCGCCGAGCCGAAGGTCGATGGCGGTTTCTATTGGGTCTACGTGCCGCTTCGGTTCGATGATTTCGCTCTCGTGTTCATTGCACAGGAAGACGGCGATGGACTGCGCACACTCAACGATGCACTGCGGGTGTGGCCTGACGGCCGGGTCGAGCCGCTCGGATACCCGAAATACGACATCAACTATCGATCAGGAACGCGGATTCCCGAATCGGCAACCATCACCGCGCAGGCTGCTGATGGATCGCCGTTGGTTGTAGAGATCGAGTGTCTCGGACATGTCGCGCTTTCGGCCGGTTGCGGATACGGACCCGACCCGCAGTGGACGCATGGCGTATGGCGTGGACGTGACTGGATCGAGACTGCTACCTACGACCTCACCAACCAATCCGATCCCGG
>JBAXGZ010000191.1:0-1750 GCA_037139155.1 Actinomycetes bacterium
GACGACTGGGGCATCGTGTACTCGCAGGGCGGGGTCGTGTTCGCCGCCATGTTGCGCGCTGCGGAACAGACACTCGACCGATCGGATCTGGTGCCGGTCAGTACCAACGCCACGTTCATTCGGCCAGTGCGGTGCGGCCCAATTGCGATCACCGTGGAAGTCCTGCGTTCCGGTCGCAATGGCGCGCAGACCCGCATCACCGTGCACGATCCCGCCGACGAGGATCCCACACCCAATGTGCAGGCCACGTTGGTGTGCGCGACGTTCGACGCCACGTTCCCGACCTTCGACGGCATCTGCACGCCGTTCGGTCCCGAGGTCCCCCGACCCGAGAACTGCCCGCGCCTCGGCACTGATCACGACGATCGGCCGACCATGCCCTTCTTCCGCCGTACCGACTGGCGCGATGCGACGCCCGCCGATTCGTTCCTCCATAAGCGTCTGTGGTTCTCGTTCAGCGATGAACCGGATTCGCCGGTGCACGGCCTGGCACCAACCGACCCTTGGGACTTCGCGCTGCTACCCATTCCCGGCGACGCGCTCGGCATGGCCGGCGGTCCATCGGCGACCGAGGTTGTTGGTCCGCTGACGTCGCCCACGTTGGAACTCTCGCTGCAGTTCGCGTCGCCGGCTCGGGGGCAGTGGATCGGGGTCGAGTCGCAGTGCAATCGCAGCGCGGGCGGGCTCATTTCCGGCGTGGCCAGTTTGTGGAACACCGACGGCTCGCTCATCGCCACGGCGGTGCAGACCGCGATGCTTCGTCGTCTCCCGACCCGGTGATCTGAACCCGCAGTCGGTACCGTCCCCTTCCATGTCCAGCCTCGCTCGACTCTTCACGCCCACGCCCAACGGCGAATGGTCACCGGCGGTGCCCGGTCTCGACCGTCTGCGTCTCAAGTGGGTCGTGCTCGTGCAACTCGTGGTCACGACGCTCATGGTCGGGATGATCTGGACGGTGCATGTGGTGCACTACGACCTCTTCCCGCTCGTGGGGGCCGACTCGTGGGACGCGTACGAACACGCGCATGTTGATCGCATCGGCAAGGTGCTGTTTGGACCGTGGTTGATCGAGGGACTGTGCGTGCTCGTGTTGCTACTCGCTCATCCGAAACGGATGCGCGTGCTTGCACTGATCAGCGCGTTCCTCATGCTGTTCATCCTTATCGACACCGCGGCGTTCTCGGCACCGGCGCACGGCGTGCTGCTCGATCACTGGGATCAGCAGACCTACGACGAACTGATGGTCGTGAATCTGATTCGGGCCTGGCTGTGGACGGCCAAGGGTGCAGTGGCCATATGGATGATGGTCGAAGTGATGCGGACTCGCACCGCTTCAGACGAGTGAATCGATTTCGGAACGTTTGACGGCTCGACACACCGGTTGTTCGGCAATGTCGGCGTGCAGCCAGCGGAAGAACATGATGCCGACGCCGTGGCCACTGGTGTCGAGCCAGTTGCGCGGGCCACTCGATGAGTCGCCTACATAACCGTCGGAGATGATGATGCGTACCGAGCCGTCGGCGTTCACCGTGACCTCGCGGTCGTTGATGTTCGAACGACGATCGGGGAAGCACTGATACCAGCGGTCGCATAACTGCAGGGCCCAGTAGGCGGTGTCGGGCGGAGTGAAGTCGACAACCAGCACTTCGTCCTCGGCCACTTTCCACCATGTGTAGGAGTAGACGACGTCGGGGTTGGGAATGGCGGCCACGATGTCGTCGCAGGTCTGGCGCACGAACTGATTGGGGAA
>JBAXGZ010000192.1:0-1700 GCA_037139155.1 Actinomycetes bacterium
ATTGGTAGTGGGTTCGGTGGCCTTGGTGCTGCGGCAATGGCCATTGACGAGGGCATTGACTCCTTCGTCATTCTTGAACGGGCGAATGCCGTTGGTGGAACATGGCGTGACAACACCTATCCCGGTTGTGCCTGCGATATTCCCAGCCATTTGTATTCGTTTTCATTCGCACAAAATCCTGAATGGACGCGCAGCTATCCATCACAGCCTGAAATCGAGCAGTACCTCGAACACGTCGCCGATCAGTACAACCTCCATTCTCGAATTCGTTTCGGATTCAATGTCGAGTTGTTGGCATGGGACGAAAAGGACAGATGTTGGGCCATCACCTCAACGTCAGGTGAATCGATTCGTGCCGCAGCGGTCATCTCGGCTTCGGGCTTTCTCAGCCAACCCTCAACTCCGGATATTCCCGGACTGTCTGATTTCGAGGGAGAGGTTTTCCACTCGGCTTCGTGGAGGCATGACGTCTCACTTGAGCGCCGTCGCGTGGGCATCATCGGCACAGGCGCGTCAGCCATCCAGATCGTTCCTGCAATCGCCGACTCTGTTGATCATCTCGATGTCTTTCAACGCACCGCACCGTGGGTTCTTCCACGCGATGATCATCCCGCACCCGCGTGGCGGCTCCGGCTGTACCGCATGATTCCGTTCTTGCAGCGTCTCCATCGCTGGCGGATCTATCTGCACCAAGAAGTTCGCGCGATCGCTTTCCTTGGGACGGGAAGAGTCGCCACGGTCGTGAGATCGGCGATCGAGAAGGAGACCAAGGCGCTGATCAGCGAGTCCTTCGGCGATCCGGATGTCGCCGCCTCGTTACTTCCCTCGTACCAGCCCGGTTGCAAACGACTGCTTCTTTCAAGCGATTGGTATCCAGCGCTTGCGAAGGAGAACGTCAGCCTGGTGTCATCGTCGATTGTTGAGGTCACTGCAGCAGGTGTCCGCACTTCTGATGACATCACCCATCCTCTTGATGTCCTCATTTTGGCAACCGGATTTGAGGTTTCGGAGTTCCCGTCACCTCTCACCATTTTGGGTACGCACGGCAGAAGCCTCAACGAGCATTGGAGCGATGGCGCTTCGACCGATTTCGGTATGACCGTTTCCGGTTTCCCGAATCTCTGGTTTCTTGTAGGACCGGGTACAGGGCTCGGACACAACTCGATCGTCTTCATGATCGAAGTGCAGCTCCAACAGATCGCTCGAGCACTTCGCTACATGCGGGAGTCAGGCGTTTCATCAGTGGAACTGCGCCCCCAGGTTGAAACGGCGTCCTATTCGGAAATCCAACGTCGAATTGCGAAGACGGTGTGGGCCTCGGGATGCTCAAGTTGGTATCAGAGTGACAGTGGCCGTATCGACACGCTGTGGCCGGGTACCACGACCGAATACTGGTGGAGGGCTCGGCGATTCGATCCGGACCGCTACGTGTCCACCATTGGTCGATTCGGTGAGATGACCCCGTCTCGCTAAGGTGTCATCTCCACGGGCTGTGGCGCAGCTTGGTTAGCGCGTCGGTCTGGGGGACCGAAGGTCGTGGGTTCGAATCCCGCCAGCCCGACCAGACTTGAGCGGGGTGCCACACTGGCACCCCGCCCCGTCACACCCCCGAGAGCGCCAGGAAGATTGATGTCAGACGAGACCACAGCAGAGCCGTCAGACGAGTCGCTCGACAGCCCAGAAGATCTCGACGCTGTTTC
>JBAXGZ010000193.1:0-1611 GCA_037139155.1 Actinomycetes bacterium
TAGATGACTTCGAGACACGTCGACCAGGTTTCGGTGCCGGTGGCCTCGAGTTCGCGGTTGCGGCGTTCGGCCGGTGACTTCGCGGCGTAGCGAATAGACATGACATCCCCCTCATGGTCACGCACCCCCGTGTCGTGCCCTGTAGCGACGTTACTGCGTACGCGATTCCGAGTGCTCGAAAAACACGAGGGACACCAAACACGATGAACACCAGATACGAGGGAGGGGGCAGGCGCGCGGCGGTTTCATTAGGGTTTGGACCCCATGGCTGAGCGACGAACCCGAGAGGGCACTGCGACCTCCGAATTCGGGGTGTCTAAGCGCGAGAACCACGATTCCTCGTCGTTCTACGAGCGCTTTCCCGCCCCGACGTTGCTCGATGACGACACGATCGTGATCTGTCCGATCAAGGACACGATCCTGTGCGGGGATTCCCGGGATCTCTCAGCGATCCCGGACAATTCCATCGCTCTGGTCGTCACCTCGCCCCCGTATTTCGCAGGCAAGGCCTACGAGACCGAACTCGGTCAGGGAGCGGTACCGGCCTCTTATCTCGACTACCTCGTCATGCTGCGTGATGTCTTTGCTGAATGTTGGCGGGTGCTCGAACCCGGTGGCCGCATTGCCGTGAACATCGCCAATCTCGGTCGTAAACCCTTCCGATCCCTGGCCAGCGATGTCACGACGATCCTGCAGAACGACCTGGGCTTTCTGCTCAGGGGCGAAATCGTGTGGATCAAGGCCGAAGGTGCGAGTGGCAACTGTGCGTGGGGTTCCTACGCGTCAGCAGCCAACCCCGTGCTCCGGGACCTCACCGAGCGGATCGTCATCGCATCGAAGGGTCGCTTCGATCGAGCGCAGAAGCGTTCCGTACGCGAGAAAAATGGTCTGCCATTCGAGAACTCGATCGATCCCGAGGATTTCATGGCATGGACCCTCGACACGTGGAAGATCGCGCCCGAATCGGCCAAGCGAGTTGGCCATCCCGCTCCATTTCCCGCCGAACTCCCGCGTCGATGCATCGAACTCTTCACCTATGTCGGTGACACCGTGCTCGATCCATTCATGGGTGCCGGCCAGACGGCGATCGCCGCACTGCGCACCGGCCGCCACTACGTAGGTATGGAACTTGATCCCGAATATGTGGCCCTCGCCGAACGTCGCGTGGAAGACGCCCGCACTTCCGATTGACTGAGACCATGCTGACCAAGGGAATCAATCACGTTGCGTTCATCACCCCGGATCTCGATCGGCTGATTGCGTTCTACACCGAGGTCTTCGAAGCCGAACTTGTACGTGACGGTTCCGAGTTCCCCGAAGGCAAAGGCCCGCGTCTGGCCGTACTCAAACTCGGTGAGTGGTCCGAACTCAATGTCTTCCAAATCGAAGGCAACACCCAACACGAGAAGCAAACCCCGATGTTCGGCCGGGGTCGCATCGACCACTTGGCCCTGCAGGCCGAGTCGCTCGAGGCATTCGAAACGATCCGCGATCGCCTCATGGCCAAAGGCGTTACCGATGACTTCGTCACCGATTTCGGTCCATTTCTCAGCCTTTTCTGGCGCGATCCCGATGGTCTCGAAGGCGAAGTGTGTGTGGAGAACCCCGATG
>JBAXGZ010000194.1:0-1554 GCA_037139155.1 Actinomycetes bacterium
GACTCGAGTACGAGGGAATCGAGCGAGCAGGATCGCGATGGGTCATCACGAAACGGACATCGGGATAGGCGGCGACAATCGCTTCGGGGTGAAACTTGTGATGCGGCGCCTTGAAGAGCCACGTTCGTGGTGGATCCTGTGATTGCAGAACCTGAATGACGCGTCGGTGATAGCGGTAGGTCTCGTTGAAGTCCGCCGCGCGCCACCAACGGTGGTACCCGTAGACCGGCAGTGTGTATTGCTGGCCGTGAAAGGCCATTCCCAGAACCTCTGAATCCTCGGTTGTCGCATCGAGGTCGTACAAGTGCATCGCCAAAATCTCTGCTGAGAGATGGGAGTTTTCTGCGGCCGCTCGCATTCGGCGCTCGTCATTGACTTCGGTAGCCAGAGACGGGGGCGGAATTGGCGCCGACTGCTCCCAGCCCCTCAGACATCGAAACTGAGGATCGAGCGACATCATGTTCGCCAACGCCGTCGTACCCGTTCGCGGCAAACCAATGATGTCGACCGGACCAATCACCGGCGCCTCAAGCACGTTTGGATGCTGGTCCAGCCATGCCTCGAGCAGAAGCCGGTTTTCGAGCCGGCGACGGAAGGTCGCAAGTACCGCTTCGTCGGCGGCGGGGTCGAACTCCGCATCGACCGCAACACTTTCGAGAAGAACCTCAAGGCCCTCCCGGAAATCACCGGGTCCAAAGTCGCTCAATTGGGTCGCAGTTGCGACCTGCGCCATGAGTTCATCGGCACTCGGGTACCGACCCTTGTTCAATCCGATCTCGGATCCTGCCATTGCATCCCCCACTGCCGTGCCGGACCGACACCGAGTGGCACCGTACTGCGCAAATCGCGATGAAGGGCGACCTATCTCCCGCAGGAGCCGGACACGGAGGAGTCGATACGCTCTTCGACGTTGCGAACGTGTGTGACTGCGGGAACCGCTTCCGCAATCACCCTGACAGCGAAGAGACCCACCTGTGACGTCGGATCCCTTAAGCGATGTGGTCTCCCACCACTACGAGAAGTGGGTCTATCCCGATCCGATCTACGACTTGCCCGGTTGGATGGAAAACAACTGGCAATGGTTTGATCCCCGAGTTTCTCACCGGTTGATGTGGCCCGATCGCGAGTATGTCGCCGATCTCGACATCCTCATCGCTGGTTGCGGAACGAATCAGGCAGCCGTATTTGCCTATTCCAATCCACACGCAAATGTTGTTGCGATCGATGTCAGCAGGTCCTCGCTTGATCATCATGAATATCTGAAACGCCACTACGGACTGACTAATCTCGAACTTCATCAGCTCCCGATCGAGGAAGTGAACACACTCAAGCGGGACTTCGACCTGATCGTCTCGAGTGGAGTTCTCCATCACTTGGCTGACCCGTTGCTCGGGTTGCAGTCCCTTGCTGGTTCACTTCGAGTGGATGGCGTCATCGGCATCATGTTGTACGCAAAATACGGACGCGGCGGCGTTGAGATGTTGCAATCCGTGTTCCGTGATCTCGGGCTTGTCCAGGACCAACCGTCGATCGAGATCGTGCGCGAAATCATCG
>JBAXGZ010000195.1:0-1518 GCA_037139155.1 Actinomycetes bacterium
ATCCGGCCGGACTCTACGCCGCCCTCACTTCGTCGATCTCAGAGGTCGTGATTCTCTTTGAGCGCCCTGGCGGTCTCAACGACCGGGCCATTGACCTACTGGTCGAAGTCTTTTCGGACCCCGACGTCGTGGCTGCCTATTCAGATGAAACCGTGCTCGATAGAGGCGGTCGACATCTCTGGTCCTCCTACAAGCCGGACTGGTCACCCGAGCGCCTTCGTTCGCAGTATTACATCGGCGATTTACTCGCCGTCCGGCGCCTCTGCGCACTCGCCGCCGTGCTTGCAATTGCCACCGACGACTCGTACGCGACTCCCCGCGGCACCGTTCTCCGCTGGGACCTGATGCTGAGACTCACCGAGCACGGTGGAAAGGTCACCCATATTCCCGAGACACTTTTCGGCAGACGTGCAACCGACGCAGCGGCAGCAGATCTCGCGCTTTCTGCGGCGGTTACCGACTGCGCTGCTGTCGTGCGAGCCCATTGTGAACGCATGGGCATCGCTGCCGAGGTCCGAATCACCGAGCCGGGCGGAGTGATCCACCTCCATCGAGATCTCGATCCCTCCACAAAGGTGAGCCTCATCATTCCGACCTGTGGAAGTTCGGGTGTCATCTGGGGCCAGGATCGGATCTTCCTGATTGAGTTGGTGGAATCAATCCTGGAAAAAGCCACCTGGACCAACGTCGAGTTCGTGATCGTCGCGGATACAGCGACTCCCCCACTCGTGAGAAATGCCCTTCGAACCCTCTGTGGCGATCGGCTCGTGTGGGTCGACTACGACAAGGAGTTCAACTTCTCCGACAAGATCAATCGGGGTCGGCGGGCGTCAACGGGAGATGTACTCCTTCTCCTCAACGACGATATGGAAGTCATCGCACCGAGCTTCATTGAGGAACTCGTTGGACTTGCCCTCGATCCGGGCGTTGGTGCGGTCGGGGCGAGACTCCTTCTGGAGGATGGGCGCATCCAACACATCGGGCATCGTTATGCCGAAGGTACCTTCCATCTCTTCGCCGGCTACGACGGCGATTACGCCGGCCCCGAACGGATGTGTCTCGTCACCCGCGAATGCGTTGGCGTCACCGCTGCTTGTCTCGCCGTGCAGCCGGAAGTATTCGATGCGGTCGGGGGAATGGCCCTCGACTTTCCCAATAACTTCAACGATGTCGACTTTTCTCTACGACTTCGTGCAATCGGATTGCGCAACATCGTCACGCCGCACGCAACGCTCTTTCACTTCGAGAGTGTCACTCGGGACGGGACCGTCACTGCGGAGGAAGCTCACCTGCTTTTCACGAGGTGGGGAGACGAACTCAGTTCCGACCCTTATTCCAATCCCAATCTCGAACCTGGCCGCATCGAGTGGATCGAAAAGCCGACTCGCTAGGTTCGGCGCAGTTTCGCAACCACTCGTGAAGGAAGTTGGCGACCCCGGGCATAGATCGCCTTTGAAATGCCCGTCACTCCGTCGATCCGATAACGCCCTATCAGCATTCGCCATGCCTTCATTACTC